>JAWOGI010000361.1:0-4330 GCA_046496975.1 Desulfobacteraceae bacterium
GTACTTTTGCCTTCAGACATGATGCGCCCATCTGAAATTAACTGTTCCAGACGTCTTTGAAGAGTTCTGCGACTGATTCGTCTACCCTGCATTTTCATAAGCATTTCTTCCAAAAAAGAAATACCTGTCCCTTGCGGACAATCGTTAATAATGGAAAAAATATTTTCTAGATCTTCGGCTTGTTTTGACCTTGGCATGGCAGGCGCCTTTTAAATTGTTCTAAAATTAGCAGGAGTGACACGGGCGTGACACAGCAATGGCATAAGAATGACATGGAATTTGTCACAAGTCAAGAGTGCAGTATTTCTGCGGTGTTCTGTGCGGTGTTCTGGTCGGACCGAAGTAACTGGTTGATATTTAAAAAGAAAGAGTTGAATATTGTTTGTTTTCAGCCCTTAGAGGGTTCATTTTGATGACAAAATGGACGGTTTAAGCCATGAAAACTTTTAATATCTCTGGAACTGCCGGTTCCCGAGATATTGTAACTTACCCTTGGCGATGGATGCAGCCTGAGTAGAGGTAGGTATCGTTGGGTTCAAAATCTGCGGTAGGTACGACTGGCAAGTACCTCGGCATAAAGTAAAGTTTCAACAAAAGCCTCAATAAGGCAGGCCGGACTCTTTCGTGGCATGGCCGAAGTTATGACCAAGCCCCGCAAACACCGCCTGTATCCTCCAAAAAACGACATCCGCCACAGCATCCTCCTGATTACCCTGCTTCCACTCTGTTTCTGCCTTTTTCCTTTGCCCGGTAAAGGGCTTTATCCGCCCGGGCAATGAGGTCATCTTTGTTTCTGATGTTTTTTTTGTATTCACTGATTCCGGCGCTGATGGTCAGGGGGGTGCCTGGAAATCGGCTGGCCAGAAGCCGGCCCAGGTGTGCAATTTCCCTGCGGATTCTTTCGCCATAAACAAGGGCTTTGGACAGCTCTGTGTCGTTCAGAACAACAATGAATTCCTCACCTCCATACCGTCCCACATGGTCGAAAGGCCGGGATAATCTCTTCAGGGTTGTGGCTATGAGTTTTATAATATTGTCCCCGGCCTGGTGCCCGAAGTCATCATTGAAGCGCTTGAAATAATCAATATCAATCATCACCAGAGAGAGGGCGGTTTTTTCTTCCACCGCTTTTCTGAACGCTTTTGCCAGCAGTTCATCTATTGCCACCCGGTTCAAAAGACCGGTGAGTCCGTCCTTGAGGGAAGCGGCTTTTGCTTCTTTGTACATGCCGGCATTTTCCATGGCCGTGCCCAGTTCATTGGCCACGATGGCAATGGCGGACAGTGTATCCGGCAGGATGGGTTTTTGGGATACGATGTTGTCCATGCCCAGGATGCCGATCACTTTGTTCTGGCTGCAGAAGGGTACGATCACCATTTCCGTGATATCGAATGCTTCCAAAGCCTGTTTCTCTCCGGTGGTCCGGCCGGTGATCAGGACCGGTTCCTTGTTTCTCATACAGGTGACAAATCCGCCGGCCGTCCGGTTGATGGGGATTTCAATGGCGCGCAGGTCAATGCCGGTGTTTGTTTCATCAAACCACTCATATACCCTGAGCCGCCGCAGGGTTTTGACCATCCGCATGATATACAGCCGGTTGAACCGGAAGTCCTTGTATACCGCTTCCAGGGTGGTGGTGATAATGGCCTTTGGATCCAGGCTGCGATGGGGCGTGGTAAGGCTGTGCCGCAGTCTGGACATCTCTTTGTCCGGCATGCGCTGGTCATGCATGAAATAATACTGGGTGTTGATATTGCCCAGCCTCAGATTGGCCCGGAACATGTTTTCCCTGAACTTACCGGGGGAAGGGAAAACAAAATTGTAAAATTGGGAGACAGCCTGCATCTCTTTGTCCATGCAGGTGATGAGCCGGGAAAAATCAATACGGTCCTGATCGATTATTTTTTCAACTTCCGGCTGGAGAACCGGGGGGCGGATGACGTCGATTGATCCCATCCCCTGGACCCAGGACAGAAAATCGGCCAAGGATACAATGGCCACAAGGCAGGCATCCTGTTGCGAAAGATTCAGGTGTTCAAATTGCTGGTGGTGGTATCCGACGGCCAGAGAGAGGGTATCGGGCAGGTGCCACAGGGTGCAGAAATATGCCCCGATCTCATCATGGCCCATGCCCATGATCGCTTTTTCTTCGGCAATCAGGGAGCCGGTATGTCTGGCTACACTGGCGATAAACCCGTCATAATCTACCCGGCCGTAAAGGTCGAAAACAATTTTGCCCAGGTCATGAAGCAGGCCGCAGACATAGGCTTGTTCCGGATTCGGATATCCGCATTCTTCTGCAATTGTCCGGCTTAAGATTGCCACACAAAGGCAGTGGCGCCAGAAGAAAAATCGGTCAAAATGCTTTTTTTTTTCTGGTTTGATCATTTCTTCAAATACAGTGACCCCGAGGGAAATTTTTTTTATCTCATCAAACCCAAGAAGGATGACCGCATCGGAAACACCGGTGATCCGGTGCCTGGGGCTGTACAGGGCTGAGTTGGCAATCCCCATAACTTTGGCAGCAATGCCGGGATCGGTCTCCACGATCCGGGACAGGTCGGCAGCAGAAGCGTCTACATCGTCACAGATTTCAAGGAGTTTGGTCATGGCAGGAGAGACACTGGGGATCTCTTTGCCACAAGGGGTCAACACCTGTTCAATATCAGATGCCGGAATTTGCCTGGGTTTGGTATCAGCCATTATCACCCCTTAACCATAATCCTCGTTCTGTCGGGATAAAGCGATCTGCCAAAGAAAAGCAGGAAACCTTCTCTTTTTAAAGAAAGGTAACAAAGTTAACGTCTGACCCCGACCCTGTATTCGACCCTGTATTTAACAGTATAAAGGAAATGATTTGAAATAGCAACGTCAGAAGCGTTTCAGGCTGAGATGTCACATAGATCGGTGTTCTGTCCGCCCACCAATGACAACCATTTTTACGGGGGTGATGCCGGTGAGATCAGCGCCGTAAAACCGAAGCAGAAGAGATTTTAGTCTCCATGGGCCATTGAAAACAAGACAGATCCCTTACCTTAATCAGTAATCAGTGGGGTGGGGTCAGGCTTTCGTTATGAACATTATCGTGTGCTTTATGGTTTGACAGTGCTTTTCTGTCCGATAACGTCAATAACAAAAGCCTGACCCCGTTGGCCCGCCAAATGTGACAAATGGCCGATGTTATGACCAAGCCCGACGGGGCGGCAGTCTGCGCCCCGCCGTTGAATTCGCAGGTTGTCTACACCTGCCTTGCAATTTCCGCCACTCGGCCAAACCCATTGGTTCTTGGACCAACGGGATCATGGCGCTTTCCGTCCGTGACCCCCCTGGATTTTGGTCAATGGGAATCCGATTCCTCGGAAATCTCTTTGATCCAGTCGGGAACCGTGGGGTTTTCGATGCCCTCGTAGTGACGGGTCACCGGTTTGATGTCGATGATCGGGCTCTGGTCAAGGGCCTCCAGCCCCTGCACGCGCAGGACGTTGCCGGACCGTTCCAGGAGCCGGACACTTGAGATGAGGACGGGATTGGGCCGGGCCGGGCTGCGGGTGGCGAAAATGCCCTGCCGGGGCAAATCCTTTTTCCTGGTTCATGATGCTCTCCTTGGTTGCTGTTTTCGGGTTAAGGGGTCTTATATGTCGAAGCTGAAGGCCAGCCCCAGGGTCTGGTCCGTTGCCGGATACCCCGAGGTGTTCTTGTACTCTTCATCAAACAGATTCTTTACATACAGCTTTAAAATTCCGTTTTTCATGCCCTTCCATTCTTGGAACAGGGTCTGTTCAACGGCCAGGTGAAACAGGTGAAACGCGTCGATGGCGATCTCGTCAAACTCATATTGATCCGGTGAGATCTCCTCGGAGGTCACCGTGATCTGTTCGTCCTGGAACTCGTAATCCAGGATCAGCCGGGTGGGGTCTAAGAGCTGCCAGGCGAGCTTTGCCGTCACCTTGTTCTCCGGCCGGTTGTCCAGCTCGGTTTCTCCGGCGGGCTCGTTTCCCTGGTTTTCAAAAACCGGTGGTGGGTGGGTCAGAAATTGACCGGTGATAACACAATATGCTCCCTTTGCCACGCCTTGAAACCAAGCAAAAATCCTGCGTTGGCCTGGTACATTTTAAAATTTCCATGACCCTTATGGACATAGAAAACAAAAAAACCACGAAGATCCTCAGGGCTTAGCGCCCCAGGGAACCTTCGTGGCTCTTTTCACAGCATCCGTATTGTCTTTCAGCCGGGGGTTGCAAACCAGCCCGGCTGGTGTTTCTCTTTACCTGGTTTGTGCGGATGTCACTGGAACAGCCGCACCATTCTTTCCATGCCGAAAAACCGGCCC
>JAWOGI010000060.1:0-4565 GCA_046496975.1 Desulfobacteraceae bacterium
ATCCCGAAACCCCTCCCCTTGTTCAGCTGGGGGTTTATGCGGAGCCCTTTACCCAGGATGAACTAGATGCCCTGTATGAAGAACAGTTTTATGAGGAGTAGTTGTCATCATACATGATAGAATGGTCTTCTCTTTCCTGAAATACACAATCTGTTGTATCCGCCGGGAAAGAGAAGACTGGGATGGAGACCCCACCCCACTTCTTCAGTTATCAATTTTCCTGCTGGAACTGTTTGACGGCTTGTTTGCTGACATCAAGATGGCGGGCCATTTCGTCCATTACCTGGTGGTAATTTCGTTTTTTCAGTGCATCGAATACTTTTTCGTGCTCTTCAATCACCCCCTGCATCCTTCCATTCAGGGCAAGGGCTCTGAATCCCATGAGATGCATGATATCCCTGATATTCTGCATCATTTCCAGAAGATAATCATTGTCAGCCAGGGTGGTGAATTCGATGTGAAATTTCCGGTCCGCTTCCATGAATTCCACAGAGTCCTGTTTCCCGGCGGCCTTTTTCTGATCTTCCAGGCAGTTCTTTAAAACAGTGGTATCCAGAAAGGTTTCAGGGGCGCTGCCGATCTTTTTAATGGAAAAAAGCTCCAGTGCCGTCCTTATTTCAAAGACATCGTCGACATCCTTGTCGGAAAATGTGTTGACAACCACTCCCTTCTGGGGAAGAAACCGCACCAGCCGCCGGGAGGAGAGTTCAAGAAGGGCTTCCCGCACAGGAGTTCTGGATATCCCCAGGGTTGCGGCAAGCCCTTTTTCGTTGTAAATCGTTCCCGGTATCAGCTCGTTGTTCAGGATGGAATTGCGCAGGGCCTCCAAGGCAATCTTGGTAAGGGACTTGGGTTTCTCAATTTTACTCATACCCATTGTGTACTCTCCGGTATAAAAGTTGGGATTCATTTCATGTTTTATTCTTCATAAAATATATCACACACCGGAGAATGTCAACTGGAAACCCATGCCGGGAAAGTCTTTCCACCCGAACTCATTTTACCGCTGATACCGGGAATCCCGGTTCTTCAGACATCCATCATTTTTGCCACGGTTTCAAGGGCCCTGGCGGCGAGTTTCTCGTTGAACCTGGATCGGATGGCCAGTTCCAGCCCCTCCCGGGTAAAGATCTTCTCCCTGCCTGCCAGAAAACCGAGGGATGCCAGGGCCCAGTCCGGTTTTTTTACCTTGTACTCCCTGAAATCGATTTCATACACTTCGGCCCGGGTTTCCGGGATGGCAACGCTTTTCTCCTTGAGAACAAAGGTGGTTGCGTCGAGTTTGGCAAAGATCTCCTTTCGCCGCTGCACTCCTTCATCACTGAGGGCAATGGCCACAGAGGGCACCTTCATGCCGGCGTAGCCTATTTTTTCGGGGGAGACGAGGATTTCACTCACCGACTGGCCCCGGAGCACAGTAATGTTATAGTCATTTTTCACCGAAACATTCATACCGGCGGCCATGCCGGCATAACAGACAATGTCCCCGGCGGTAACGATGCGCATGCCGGCACTGCCCAGTATCATAACTTCCTGTTTGACGGGATTTTCAAGGTCAAACTGTTTCTCGATGGTCACCGGTTCGGGAAAGGTTGTCATTTCACCGGCCAGTTTTTTGTACATCTCCCCGTACTCGGGTCTCTGGTTTTTTTCCACTTTACCGTCTCTGACGGGCATCTCCTGGATTATCCGGTCAATGGCCTTGGGGGTGAGCTGGTTCTTCTTGGTATACCTGCCCGTGCACATGCCAAGGGTTTCAAGAAGGGCAAACCCTTTGTGGTTTACCGCCTGGCAGATCTGGTCGCTGAGGGTGTCATCGTGACCGGAACAGCGGCCAATCCAGGAGGCTCCGGCGCTTTCAGCCACATCACAGATATCCACGGGAATTTCCGCCCGGTTGAGAAACCCCGACCCCACTATGGCATCGGCAGGTGTGGTGGCGGAGTATTGACCGCCTGTCATGCCGAAATTGAAATTGTTCAGAACGATCAAGGTCAAATCGAGGTTTCTCCGGCAACTGGCCTGGACATGGGCGCCCCCGATGCCGAGACCGCCGTCTCCCATGGTGACGATGACATTGAGTTCCGGATTGGCGAGTTTCAGGCCCGCTGCATAGGTCAGGGCCCTTCCGTGGAGACCGTGCAGGGCATGGACATTAAAAAAGGTGTCAAACAGGCCGGAGCAGCCGATGTCACTGACAATCACGGTTTTGTCGGCAGGGATGCCAAGAGAGACCAGGGCCTTGTCAAGGGATTTTGTGATCCGTTCGTGGGTGCATCCCGGGCAGAAAACAGGCGGGCGGTTAACATTCAGCAGGCTATTCATTGTCAATGACCTCCATTATTTTTTCCGGGGTAATCAAAACCCCGTTCATCTGTCCATAAAAAACGATGTTGTCATGGGCAACCACTTTCCTGATTTCGCTGACATACTGTCCAAGGTTCATTTCAATGACAACAATGCGGTCGAACCGGGCCGTTTTCTCCCGGAGAAGGGTCTCGGGAACCGGCCACAGGGTCTTGAGGGTGAGGGTGGAAACGGGTCTGCCCTGCTCTTCCAGCATGGCTGCAGCGTCGTCCACGGCATTTGCCGTCACACCATAGCTGATGACCAGGGTGTCGGTGCCGGGTTTGATGGTCTCTTCGAAAAGGGCAATTTCATTTTCCGCCGTCTGGATTTTATCCCTGAGTCTTTCCTGGGTTTCAGAGATGGTGTCCGGATCAATGGTAATGTAGCCGTCGGGACCGTGGGTGGAAGAGGTCTGCCGGACAAGGGTCTCTCCGCCGATGGGAAGGAAGGGCGGGGCTGAATTACGGTCCGCCTGGAAGGGAAGATAGCTCTCTCCCTGGTAGAGGGTGCGCTCAACAAGGGGGGGCAGCTGGATATCTTCAAGATCGATGCTCTGCTTGGTCATGCCGATCTCCTTGTTGGAAGCGATGAACACCGGACAACGGAACTTTTCGGCATAGTTGAAGGCGTAAACGGCAAGGAGATAACAGTCCCGTACATCCTTGGGGGCCAGCACAATCACAGGCACTCCTCCGGTATTGCCCCATCTCAAAAACTGAATGTCACTGTCTGCCCCCCGGGTTGCCGAACCGGTGGAGGGACCGAGCCTCTGGACATCGGCAATGACAAGGGGGATTTCCCCGGCAATGGCAAAGGAGATCTGCTCGCTGTAAAGGCTGATTCCCGGGCCCGATGTGGCCGTAAGGGCTTTCTTCCCTGCCATGGCGGCACCGATGCAGTACCCCATTGAGGCGATTTCGTCTTCTCCCTGGACACACACCTCATCCTGTGCCGGCAGCATGGCCAGCATGCTGTTGAAAATAGTGGTTGCCGGAGTGATGGGATAGCCTGCAAAAAAATTGCAGCCGGCGGCAATGGCTCCCCTGGCAAGTGCTTCATTGCCTTCCATAAAAGATAATGCCATGGTTTTCTCCTTGGGTTTACTGATGTGATTTTTTGAAATGGTGCTGTTTCGGCCTGTTGAACAGTCAGGCTCCCTTCTTATTGCAGAGATGAAAACAGGATCGCCTGATTTTCCAATACCAACTGCCCGTTTTTCAAACAAAGAAGTTAATTAAAAATTTAATCATATATTTAATCTGATATTTGATATATTTAATCCAGCATATCCGGTTTGTCAACAATAAAGTGAAATAAATTCAAGGAGATCATATCATTGCCCAGGAAGCTGAAAAACTCGGTTTTTTATTGATTTTTTACCAATTATGGAGTATGTATCCTTTCCATGGAATCAAAAAAAAGACAAAAGAAAAAGAGCCGGGAGGATTATACCGAAGAAGCCTACCTGGGGATCCGGCGGATGTTTTTCCGCAATGAAATCATCCCCGGGCAGAAGATTGCCTACGGGGATCTTGCCCGACGCCTGGAGATGAGCACAACCCCGGTCATCCAGGCACTTAAACGGCTTGAATTCCAGGGACTGGTGCGCCATGAACCCAACAGAGGCTACTACACGGAAAGCATCAGCATCAAAGAGATCGGCGAGATCTATGAATTCCGGGAACTGATCGAACTCTCTCTTTTGCCGAAAACCATCGCCAGAATGACACAGGGCCGGCTGAAAAAACTGAAAAAAGCACTGGACAACCACCGGATGGCGCTCAGGGACATCTACCTCAAGGAACGGCTGCTCAGGGACATGGAGTTTCACCTGCTTCTGGCCGAGCTGTCCGGATGCCATGTCCAGGTAAAAACCCTGCGGTCGCTTTTTGATATTTTATACCTGAAATACCGGGGAAACATTCTTTTTGTCACCCCCATGGATGAAGTGGATCTTGAACATCAGACCCTTTATGATGCCATTGCCGATTCAGATGTGAAAACCGCCCATAACGTGTTAGAACAGCACATCTCCACGGTCAGGGACCACGCCCTTACCAGTATCAAGAAACTCGAACGGGAAAAGAGCCTCCAGAGCATTTAGTGTCTGCCGGACCCCGTTGGCCCGCCAAAAGTGAAGAGTGACCCCTCTTTTTTACCTCCATGCTTACCCCTGCCGCCAAAACCGATCAGCCCCCCCCCTGACAACTACTCAA
>JAWOGI010000309.1:0-7049 GCA_046496975.1 Desulfobacteraceae bacterium
TCACCGGAACTGTCACTGAAACAATCAGCAGCAGGGTGAAAATAACCCCGGCTGAAAAATACGCATTTTCCATCACAGGAACAGAGATCAAGCGGGGAAAGGACATCTTCGCTGATCTTCAAAAAATTTCAGACACGGATAACACCTGGGAGCTTGTGGTTGAAAACCGGAAAAGCACTGTGGGCAGGTATTTTGATGTGATCACCCTCACAACGGACAGCAAATTAAAGCCGGGGATTAAAATCCGCGTCTTCGGGAATATTGTCGACAGGGGAAAAGAGCCTATCCGGGAAACCCCATGACAATGGGAGGCGGATGGTTTGGATCGGCTGCCGGCGCAACACGACTTTCTTATAAAGGCATTGGGTGGACGATACCAGGGATGTTTGAATGAAAAATATAAAAGCAGTGGTGTTTGACTGTGACGGGGTGATGTTTGATACGGCCGATGCCAACAGGATGTATTACAACCTGGTACTTGAGCATTTCAACAAGCCGGAGCTCACAGACGAACAATTTGTCAAGGTGCACATGTTTACCGTGGCCGAAGCCATTGGCTACCTCTTTTCCGACATGGAAACCCTGGAGCCTGTGTACCGGTTCATGAAAAGTGTCGGATACCAGAGGTTTATTCCCCATATGAAAATGGCTCCGGGGCTCAAGCCTCTGCTGGAAACTCTCTCTGCCGGACACTACATCAGGGGAGTTGCCACCAACCGGACCGACACAATGGCCACGGTGCTCCAGGCCAACGGCCTTGACGCTTCTTTTGATATGGTCGTCACCGCAGCGGATGTGGCCCGTCCAAAACCGGCACCGGACCAGCTGCTGGAAATTCTGAGCCGGTTTGGTTTAAAGCCCGGCGAGATGGTTTTCATCGGTGACTCGATCTATGACGCAAAGGCTGCTGCCCGGGCAGGCGTTTTATTTATCGCCTTTGGCAACCCCTCTCTGGAGGCGGATTTCCACGCTGCAACCATGGCAGAGGTGGCCGGGATACTGAAACTCGACGGGTCGATTTAATGGCAAATCGACAGAACTGTGAAATTATTCTTGACAAAAAAAACAATCCCCATTAGTTATGAAAAGATTTATCAGGAATTTGTATAAATGTTTTGGATAAACATTTATTTTGGTAATATATAATATAATACAAGGAGAATAAGGTACATGTCTAAATTAGTTGCACCACATGGTGGAAAAGGTCTTGTCTGTTGTAAACTCGAAGGCGCAGAGCTGGATGCGGAAAAGAAAAAAGCCCAGGGCCTGAAAAAGGTCGAGATCAGCTCCCAGGTAAAGGGTGACCTGATCATGCTGGGCATCGGCGGGTTCAGCCCCCTGAACGGTTTCATGACAAAGGCCGACTGGAAAGGTGTTTGCACTGATTATCTTCTGGCCGACGGAACCTTCTGGCCGGTTCCTGTGATGCTCGATGCAGACAAGGCTGTTGCCGACGGCATCAAGGAAGGCGATGAGATTGCCCTTGAAAGAGATGGTGAGATCTATGCCACCATGAAGGTCGAAGAGAAGTTCGAGATGAACGAAGAGAACAAAAAATGGGAATGCGAGAACGTCTACAAGGGCAAGGGCGAAGAGTCAGCCGATGACCAGTTCTGGAAGATTGCCATGGAAGACCACCCAGGCGTTCAGATGGTCATGGCAAGAAAAGAGGTCTGCCTTGCCGGTCCCGTAAAGGTTCTTTCCGAAGGTGATTTCCCCGAGAAATTCAAGGGGGTTTACCTTACTCCCAAAGAGACCCGGGCCATCTTTGATGAAAGGGGCTGGGCAAACGTTGCCTCCATGCAGCTGAGAAACCCCATGCACCGTTCCCACGAGCATCTCTGCAAGATCGCCATCGATGTGTGCGACGGTGTTCTGATTCACTCCCTCATCGGAAACCTCAAGCCCGGTGATATTCCTGCAGATGTTCGTATCAAATGCATCGACACCCTGATCAAGGGATACTTTGTTCCCGAGAACATTGTCAATGCCGGCTACCCCCTTGACATGCGCTATGCCGGTCCCAGGGAAGCCCTGCTCCACGCAACTTTCCGCCAGAACTACGGAGTTAACAAGATGATCATCGGCCGTGACCACGCCGGCGTTGGTGACTTTTACACCCTGTTCGAGGCCCAGGAGATCTTTGACGAGCTTCCCCAGCCAGCTGAAGAGGGCAAGGCCCTCAAGTGTGACGCCCTGAAAATCGACTGGACCTTCTACTGCCACAAGTGTGACGGCATGGCCTCCATGAAGACATGTCCCCACGGCAAGGATGACCGGGTGATTCTTTCCGGTACAAAACTCCGCCACGCCCTCTCCAACAACGAGGAAGTGGTCGATCACTTTGGCCGTGAAGAGGTCCTTGATATCCTTCGGGAGTACTATGCAGGCCTTGGCGACAAGAAAGTAGAGGTCAAGCTCCAGAGCCATGCTGAAGGGTCCAAGATGTAGAACCCCTGAACGATAAATTGTTCGGTGCAAAATAGTAGAGAACAGAAAGGGGCTGTCTGTAAAAGGACGGCCCCTTTTTGTTTCTGCCCGGCACGTCCGGCTTCCCCCTGGAGGGATCATCAAAGCTTGCCGAATTTGGTCATGACTTCGTTTACCGCATGGGCCTGATCCCTTTGCTGCATGGTTTTTACCCGGTGACGGTCAAGCAAAAAGGATAAATCTGAAATGGTTAGACCGGTAATCAACAGAAAAGTGGGGTATAAACCCGAGGTGAATTATTTCAAGCCAAGGGGAATACCCATGACAGAGCTTCTCGAGGTGGTGCTCACCGTAGACGAGAGGGAAGCGGTCCGACTTGCTGACCTGGAGGGGATGTCCCACGATGAGGGGGGCAGGCAGATGGGGGTTTCCAGGGCGACCTTCGGGAGAATTCTCAAAAACGCCAGAAACACCATTGCCGATGCCGTGATCAATGGAAAGGCCATCGATGTCCAGGGGGGGCATTATGAGATGGTGACAACAGACCGGACGGTGAGGTGCCGTTCCTGTTGCCACAGGTGGAAGGAGCCCTGCCAGATGAAAAAGGAGAATGCCTGTCCCCTGTGCCAGGGCAGTGACATAGAGCCGGACCGTAGTTAGAGTTCGGTGTCGGTGAAGGCAACCACCCTGTCAATGGACCGGGCATTGGTGAAAAGCATCACAAGACGGTCCATGCCAAGGGCAATGCCGCTGGTTTCCGGCATGGCAGCCAGATCTCTTAAAAAGGGCTCAGGCATGGGCATTGGGGCTTTACCGGCCCGTGTCCGCACCGCCATCTCCTTTTCAAACCGCTCTTTCTGCTCTGCCGGGTCGGTGAGCTCGGAAAATCCGTTGGCAAGCTCAATGCCGGCAATGTACAGTTCAACCCGCTGGGCAAGGGTGTTGTCAAGGGGTTTGAGCTTTGCCAGGGCGGCCATGGATGCCGGATAGTCAAACACAAAACACGGTTGTTCTGTTCCAAGGCAGGGTTCAATGTCAAACGCCATGATTTCATCAAACTCTTCGTCACAGAGGGCCTGGTCCATGGAAACGGCGCTGTGCCGTTCAAAGAGTTCCGTCACGCTGATCTTTTCCCAGGGAAGGGCGAGGTCAACGGTGTGGCCATTGCAGGTGATGGTTTGCCCGGCGCCGATCTCCCGGGCAACAAAGCGGATCAGGTCACAGCACTGGTCCATCAGCTCTGTGTAGCTGTCGTTTGCCGTGTACCATTCCAGCAGGGTCATCTCGGTGAGATGCCTCTCCCCGATTTCATCTTTTCGAAAACATTTGCAGATCTGGAATATTTTTTCATGGCCCGATGCAACAAGCCGTTTCATGCAGATCTCAGGGGAGGCCTGGAGATACCACCCCTCGGATTGAAATCCGTCGATGTGGGCCTCTGGGGCCGGGGCGGGTATCCGTATGGGGGTTTCAACCTCAAGGTAGCCGTTGATGGCAAAAAAACGCCTCACCGCGGCGATGATCTCCGCTCGCTGTTGTAGTTTTTTCAATGGTGGTCCAGTTTTATTTGATAATGTAGCGGTCCGAAGGCCTGTCCTGGAGAAAAACAGCATCGAATTTTTTTCTGTCTGCCGTTTCAAACATTTCCTGGCCGGCTTCCCGGCAGCTTTTGCAGGCGTTAAAGGGAATATGAACGGCAAGGGCATGGTTTCCCGATGACGCCCGGGAATCGATCTCCAGGGCTCCGGCGCAGTCCCTGCAGATCCTGATTTTTTCCTTCTGCCGCTCGAAGATGTTGTCCGTGTCGTAGTAGATCTCCTTGTGCCGCTCCTGGATCTCCCCGTGGCGGCCGGCCTTCTCCCTCATCTCCTCTCTTTTTGCAAAAAAGTCGTTGACGGTGTTGGAGGTCTGCCGGATCGTTTTGGTGATGTGGTCGGCCTGTTCGAGTCTTTTTGCGTTAAAATCCGGTTCCACCACCCTGGAGTAGTCCATGCCGGCCATGGCCAGGATGATGGCCAGGTTGACATAGGGCAGAGCTCCTTCAATGGCGTATCCCCCCTCGAGCACGGCAATGTCGGGTTTTAACAGTCTTGTCAGATCGGCATACCCCTGGGCTGTGAATTTCATGTTGGTCAGCGGGTCGGAGTAATGGTTGTCCTGTCCTGCCGAATTGACGATGATCTCGGGCTTGAAGGCCTCTATGGCCGGCAGTATGGTGTTTTCCAGGATGTAGAGATATCCCTGGGCGCCGGTGGACGGGGGCAGGGGGATGTTCAGGTTGGTCCCCTTGGCATTGGGGCCGCCAAGTTCCCTGGGAAATCCGGAACCGGGATACATGGTCCTGCCGTCCTGGTGGATGGAGATGAACAGGGTGTCAGGATCATGCCAGTAGATATCATTGGTGCCGTCGCCGTGGTGGCAGTCGGTATCCACGATGGCCACCCGCTTGACCTTGTATTTCTGCCGGATGTATTCCACCATCACAGCTTCCATGTTGATGTGGCAGAACCCGCGCCCTCCGTGGGAGACGCGCATGGCATGGTGGCCGGGGGGCCTTACCAGGGCAAACCCGTTGTTTACCTCCCCGTCCATCACCGCCCTTGCAATGGTCTTTGCTCCGCCGGCGCTGATCAGGTGGGACTGGGTGGTGACACTTGCTTCGTCGGGCACGCAGAAATGGACCCGCTGGATATCCCCGGCCGAGACAAGTTCGGGTTTGTACTCTTCTATCCCTTCGATGTCAAAGATGCCTTCTTCCCGGACCTGATCCTGGGTGTAGAGAAGTCGCTCCTCCCTTTCGGGGTGGGTGGGGTCGATGGCCCAGTCAAAGGCCGGAAAAAAGACGAGGCCTGTTTTTTTGTTGGCTTTCAGCATGGTATCCTCACTTTGGGCTTTTTCCATTGGCCCGGGATCTGTATCTTTTGATCAGGCCTGGTTTTATCTGGATCTTTATTCTGAAGATTTTTCCCTTGGGAGCAAATCCCCGGACAATGTTGAACTGCTGTTTTTCAAGGATCTCTAATTCCAGGTTTTCAGGGTCAGAGCCGGACTGGACTGCCTTTTTCTGCAAGAGGTTCCGGGCCGTTTCAACGGCATCGTTCAGGGTATAACTCTTTGTGATCTTCCGGGTGAAATGTTCCTCCGGGGCAGAAGCGATCCCCTGTTCGGTGTCGGCCATCAAAGTGACTTCGCAGGTGGTTCTGGCCAGGGCAGCGCCAATGGCATTGGCAACGGAACTTTCGGGAACCACATCGGTTTCAATGCCGGACATTTCCTGGATTCTTTCTTTGAAATCCTCGGCAGGCCCCCCCAGAAGAAGTATCTTTTCCGGTTTGATCTTGTACCCCTCAAGGAACTCATGCACCGTATAAACAGGCTTGCTGTTTATGCTCTCCACCATGAGCTGTGCCTGGTCAATGATTTCCCGGCAGGTTGTGGAGAATATCTTTTCCGCCGTCTTTTCCGGGGAGAGGCCGAGCTGGTCTGCCACTGCTGATATTCCTTCCAGGGAGTCTTTCCTGTTCGGGGTTTCCATGATGCCGAGAACCACCAGGGCGTCGGTGGGTGTCGGGTCGGTGCCCCCGTAGGCCATGGCAGGACCTGACCGGTCCGGTCCGATGGTCAGGCAGTTGTTGACAACGCGAACCCGGCTGTCTCCCCCAATTCCGATGGAGTGGGTTTTCAGGGAGCGGATCAGGCTCTTGTAAATGCCCCGTTTGATGCCCACGGGTTCCAGCAGGGGGGCTTTGTTGACAAGCAGGGCGATGTCCGTTGTGGTCCCGCCGATGTCCAAAACAAGGGTGTCCCTGTCCGCCGGGGCGTGGTACAAAGAGCCGATAACGCTTGCCGCTGGGCCGGAGAGGATGGTCTGGCCGGGGAAGTCCATGGATGCTTCCAGGCTCATGGTGCCGCCGTCTGCCTTGAGGACCTGTATGGGAACAACAAGGCCCATCTCTGTTAGGGAGTTCTTCACCGCATCAAAAAAAGTCTTGTGCAGGTCATGGACGGCCGCATTGAGATGAACCGTTGCTATTCGCCGGGGAAAGTTGAGATTGCCCGAAACCGAATGGCCAAGGAAGATGTTTTTAAAATCCTTGTCAAGCAGCTCCCTGATTAAATGTTCGTGCCGGGGATTTCGCGGTGAAAACTTGCCGATGATGCCGATATTGGCAAGGCCGGCTTTTTTCAGCCGGGCACCAATGGTTTTTATCTCTTTTTTATCAATGGGCTCCCTCTCCCTTCCCCTGTGGTCAATGGAGCCGGCAACGGGATAATAATAGTCGCTGGTGCGGAAAAGCTCAGGGTCAATGCCGGGACCGGAAGAGACGATTATTCCCACCGGATTCACCCGCTTCTGCACCACGGCATTGGTGGTGAGGGTGGTGCTCAGCACCACCCGTTGTACCGTTTCAGGGGCGATCCCCTTTAAAAGCTGTTCCAGGGCCGATACAACCGTGGCAAAAAGGTCAGATTCCCTGGTTGTCACCTTTACCTTGTCCACAATGCCGCTTTTGCCGACCAGCACGGCATCGGTATGGGTTCCGCCAACATCAAGTCCGATAATCATGGCATCTTCCTGTTTGTCACAATTTTAAATAGAATGAATAACCATTAAGTTT
>JAWOGI010000329.1:0-5209 GCA_046496975.1 Desulfobacteraceae bacterium
TTTACTAACGAACCGAAGTCCGCGTTCTCGTTCGACTTGCATGTGTTAAGCACGCCGCCAGCGTTCATTCTGAGCCAGAATCAAACTCTCCAGTTATAATTCCTTAAAAATTGATTTTTTTCAAGTGGTTGGTTCCACCCGAAAAAGACCCGCTCTATCTGTTTCACTGACCAGTTTTCAAAGATCAAAAATTCTTTTTGGCCTCTGTGGTTTTGGTTGTTCCCTCACAAAGACTTGCAAAATATACATGAGCTTCTAACGAATGTCAATCATTTTTTTACAAAATTTTATTTTTTTTAACACCCGGCTCACAATCAAGGAGCAGATAAAAGAAAGAACCTTGCAAAAAGAGGTTTCGGGCAGGATAATAACCAGCCTGAACCAAGTACAAACCCATTGGTTGTGCACCCGCACGCAGTGTCAACCGTCGCTGTATGCGGGTATGTAAACCACCGGCACCAGGATCATTCTGTTTTTAGAACAAGGCCCTGGGGCAGACTCTCTCCAAACACAGAACTTTTCTCTTTGTCATCCCTGGCAATCTTCTCTTTTATCACCTTTGAATGCCGTTGACTCACACACTGTTCTTTCATCCAGGCTTCGAGCTTCTCCAAAACTTCCGGCTCCAGATCCCTTGTCCTGTCTCCTGTTTTCCGGGCCATCTGGGCAGCGGCCCCTGCAGCCGCCTCCTTCTCCTTCCAGTTCTCCTTGAGCAGTTTGTGAATCCAGCCGGTCACCTCCCTGGGCGCCACCACCCGGTCCACGGACCCGTAGAGAAGCTCCCGGGCACCAATGCGGGAGAGTGCCCAAAGCAGCTGCCTGGAGGTCTTTACCGCTTTCAGCTTGGGAAAGAGGGCCCTTCCCAGGGCGACCTTGTCCTTGACCAGCAGACGCTCCATATTGGCCGCAGCCATCCAGATTTCGGTCATCTCCTGGGGGGAGACCTTGTTTTGCCCCGCTTTTTTCCCCGGCAGAAGATAGGCGCTGATATCCTGGAACACCTGTCGCTGCTGGCCCGCCTTCAGCCCGGCGGCAATCCGCCGAACAAAGATCCACCACTCCGTGGCATTCTGCTTGGCCTTTGGAAAGCAGATCCCCTTCAAATAGATCTTCCACAGATGCCGCATCCGCTCTTCATCAAAGGCATCGCCAAACCCCGGCCGGATACAGAACCCGGTGAGGTTTAGCCACCGCACCTCATGCTCGGCACTGTAGCTTCTTGCCCGGGCATTCTTGATCAGGCAGTCGGCAATGCTGCGAAGCAGGGAGAGGGGCCAGCTGTTTTTCGGCTTTTCAACGATTTTTTCCACCCTCTTGGCCAGGGTGATGATCTCAGAGGCGTCGCTCTCCCTGGCAAGGACCTCTTCTATCAATTGAACCGCCTGATTTACCAGGGCATCATCAAACACCTCGCTGTCAAGGGCCTGGGCCTGGGCTTTGACGGGCTGATCCCTGAGCTGGAACTGCAGTTTCCACCGGTGGCTGCTCACCCCGGATCGGCACCACAAAGCAAGGGTTCCCATCTCGGTGTATTCCGGTTCTATGGTAACGGGGATGCTCTGTTTTTCACCTTTTTTACCAAACCGGACAACGGTGTGCATGGGGTCCATGGTGGTGAGGGTGTCGTCGATGGCCACAACATCACCGGACCGGTCCCCGGAACGGAAACTTGAGCTGAACAGCTCAAAACTCACCGGCTGGTTGGTCAGCACTTCAAAGGCCATGTCGGGCAGGGCAATGGCCGACCCTTCGTCCAGCCCCCTTTCAACGATGCACACCGCCTTTGTGGCGTTTTCCTTTTCCCCGTTCTCTTTTTTGCCAGAGGATGTGGCAATGCCAAGGTAGTAGCTCCTCGGACTGCCGCTGCCCACCCTGACACCGGCGCCATGCTTTACAAGACCGTAATAGCTGGCCCCCAGGGCAACGGAAAGGTCCGGCAGGGGGTTGTCAAGGATCTTTGGCAGATTGTGGTTGTCGCACCGGAACCAGTTCCGGATGGCGCTGCGTATCCTCTCCTGGAGGAACGGCGGCTTGAGGGAGCCGCCGTTGAACAGGATAAAGTCGGGCATGGGCTCCTTGTCCAGGGCAGTTTTGACATCCTCCCTGTGCTTTTCAAGGAACCACCCGATATGGCGGGTGATGGCAGGTTCTTGTTCATAGGGGAGCCCGAACTCGGCAATGGCCTTCCCCCTCTTTTTGGGCACATCCGTTTCAGGGGTGACATCGGGAAAGAACCCGCTGCCGATAACGGCATCCAGGTCCTCCCGGGTCAAATCCGCCGCCATGGTGCCGGCAATGAGGGAACGGCCCTCTCCTTTGAGGGTGATCCTTACCCGCTCCTCCTCTCCGTCCAGGATCTTCTCCTTGGCCTCCCGGCACTTGTACGAGAGGATTTTCCACTTGTCAGGCCCCAGTTTCTCTCTGTTTTTGAATTTCGATTCCACCAGGTTGGCAAGGGCAAGGTCGACGTTGTCGCCGCCCAGGATCAGATGGTCCCCAACGGCAAGGCGCTCAAACCTGGGGCTTCCCTCGGATTCCTGCAGAGTGATCAAAGTGAAGTCCGACGTCCCTCCGCCGACATCGCACACCAGGATCAGATCTCCGGGCTTTACCTGCTTGTGCCACCTTGTTTCATGGCGGACAAGCCAGCTGTAAAAGGCCGACAAAGGCTCTTCGATGAGGGTGATGTTGGCACTTTTCAGGCCGGCGCTTTTGGCCGCCTCAATGGTATACTCCCGGGCCGCCTCGTCAAAAGAAGCCGGCACGGTGATAACGACGAACTGGTTTTCGAAAAAGAGATCTTCATCCTTGACCGAATGGTTCCAGGCCTTCTTGATATGGCCCAGATACTGGGAGGTGGCCTCCACAGGAGACACCTTTTCAACCCCTTCCGACCCCCAGGGCAGTATCTTTGCCGTCCTGTCGGCCCTGGAGTGACAAAGCCAGCTCTTGGCCGACGACACAAGCCGGGCCGGAATCTTGGCACCATGGTTTCTTGCAAAGACCCCGGCAAAGAGATCGGCCTCTTTTTTCCACGGGTGGCGCAGGGCTTCCCCGGAGACATCATAGCTCCCTGGAATATAGAGGAACGAAGGAAGCACCGGAACCCGGGAAAATTCTCCTGCTCCTGTCAGCTGGGGAACGTTAAACCGCTTGATGAACCCCTTTTTTTCCTTGTTTTCGTTTTTCTCTGCTTCAAAAGCAAACAGGTCCACATAGGATACGGCTGAATTTGTTGTGCCAAGGTCAACACCGATCACATAATTTTTTTCCTGAAAATCCAATCATATCTCCTGTAACAAGGTGAGCCTGGTCATAACTTCGGCCCCATGCTCTGCTATTCATTCTTAGAGCGGACATTGAGCTCCAGCCGCCATTTTTTGTCATCATCCCTGGAACATGCCCAGAATTCCAGGGTGCCGATTTCGGTGAGCTTCACTTCAAAGGTGACAGGCACCATGGTGCCGTCCTCGCCTTCCAGGGTGGTCTCCAGGGTTGTCAGCTCTTCAATCCCCTGTTCTTCCCAGTTGTCAACAATGGTTCCCAGGCTGTCATCGTGGCGGGCCGAAGCGGTCATGATGTCGAATCGGACATGCTCCCCAACAACAAGGTTGTACAGCCGGTCACTGCTCTTGGCTTCTGTTCCCTCTTCCATACCAAAGGGGGCGATGCACAGCGCCCGGGTGGGAAGCACCATACCCGGAACCGCCGGCATGGAGGTCTCGATGGCCATGTAATACGAACGGCCCAGGCCGCTTCGGATGCGGATGCCGTCTCCCTTGGCCGCCAGGCCGTAATAGGCGGCGCCCCATGCCACAGAGAGGTCAAAATCTTTGGAGTCGATGTGGCGGACCTCTGTTCCCCCGCTGTTTTCGCTCCACGCTGACAGGGTCTCCATGACCCGGTTTCGAAGCACAGGAGATTTCATCACCCCGCCGTTGAACACAACCGCCGTGGGCAACCGGACCTCCCCCTGCTCGTTGGTGTGGGACGAGACAAACTTTGCAAGATGTCGGGTGATGGAAGGGTCGGCGGCGTAGGAGAGCCCGAAATCCTTCATGCCCGGGGCACTGGAAGCAGCAGGCGTTTCGTTTACTTTGCACTTGGGGAAAAAGCCGTCCAGGACGGTTTTTTCAACGGTTTCATAGGCAAGCTCTGTTTTTATGGTGCCCTTGATCAAACCTGAGCCCCTGCCAAGAATGGTAACCGGATAGTTTGAACTGCCGTTTTCAGAAAAAAGAGTCTCCTTGGCCTTTCGGCAGGAATGGACAAGACCGCGCATCTGCCATGAATCGAGTTTCTTGTTTTTTTCCTTGAGCTGGGCGGCAAGGAGGTAGGAGAGGGTAAGGTCGATATTGTCCCCCCCCACCAGGAGATGATCCCCGACAGCCACCCGCTCCAGTTCCAGCTGACCGCCCTCTCCTTCCTGAACTTCAATGAGGCTGAAATCGCTGGTGCCCCCGCCGATGTCGCACACCAGCACCAGATCTCCCTTTTCAACACTGTCCCGCCATTGATCCCCTGTTTTATCGATCCACGAATAAAACGCCGCCTGGGGCTCTTCAATGAGAACGATGTTTTCAAGGCCTGCGGCCCTGGCGGCCTTCACCGTCAACTGCCTTGCCACGGCATCAAAGGAAGCAGGAACCGTCAGGTAGATCTCCTGGTTTTCCAGGCAGAGGGTCTCGTTTCCTGCTGCCATCCCATGGTTCCAGGCGGCCCGGATATGGGCAAGAATAGTGGAAGATGCCTGGACCGGTGATATTTTTCCTTCGCCCTCGGCGCCGTCCCAGGGCAGGATGGGGGCGTGCCTGTCAACGGCGGTATTGCACAGCCAGGATTTTGCCGAAGCGATCATCCTGTGGGGAACTTCTGCACCCCGATCCCTTGCCAGCATTCCTGCTGTGACACCACCGGCATCGTCCCAGGGAAGTTCAAACGCCTTGGAGCCGACTTCACTCTCCTGCTGAAGATAGAGAAATGAAGGCAGGGTTTCGCCTGTTTCCAGCACACCGGGCTGGGTGAGCTGGGGTATCCTGAAAACCTCTATGGACTGCTCATCCTGATTCCTGGCATCAGCAGTGTCAATGTATGCAACCACGCTGTTTGTGGTTCCAAGATCAATTCCAACAATATATCTGGCCTGCTCCACGGAAAGTCACCTCTTGTATGAACGTGTTGGGTTTTAAGTTTTAAGTTTTAAGTTTTA
>JAWOGI010000397.1:0-4587 GCA_046496975.1 Desulfobacteraceae bacterium
GTATTTTGACTACGGTATATTTTCGGCCATCCAGATTGCAGGCATCATCGCCCTGCGGGACTGTGATGACACCATCCCCGAACAGGTGAGTCTGTACCAGTCCAGGAGGGACACCCTGTGCAGCGGGCTTGAACGGATGGGATGGGAAGTAAAACGCCCCGGTGCCGGCATGTTTGTATGGGTGAAGATCCCCGAACCCTACCGGAAAATGGGTTCCATGCAGTTTGCCATCGAGATGATGAACCGGGCCAATGTGGCCGTGGCCCCCGGGGTTGGCTTCAGCGAAGAGGGGGAGGGGTATCTGCGCCTTGCCATCGTGGAAAACGAGGAGCGGCTCAGGCAGGCGGTCAGGCAGATGCGAAAGGGACTCCATGAGCTGGATGAACCATTGACGTAAAACAGGGCCGGTTCTTCGGGTGCGGGATGTTCAATGGTATAGGCTTTTGGTGGTCTCCTTGGTGGCCCGGCAGCGGCAGGGAATCGCCCGAAAGTCTATTTTTTCTTTCGTGCATCCCTGACCAGATATGAATTTCCAGGTCCCCGCTTGAGCTCAAACAGATCGATGGCTTTAAAAAGGCTGCTTAAATTCTTGTAGCCGTAGTTTCGCGGGTCAAAGGAGGTTTTATTGGATATGTGAGAGCCCACGGGTCCCAGCGCCGCCCACCCGCTGTCCTCTTCTGTGGCTTCAATGGCCTGACGCAATAAATTGATCAGTTTGGTATTCGATTTAATATTCTTTGATTTTTTGGGTGCTGCATCGTCCCCCTGCTCCTGCTCCTGATCCAAAAACAGAAATTTGGAACAGGCATTGACAAAGGGAGACGGTGCCTTGCGCTCTCCAAACCCGAGAACCACCTTGCCTTCGGCAAGGGCCCGTGTCACCATGGGCGTGAAATCACAATCCGATGATACAAAACACATTACATCGATATTTTTGGTGTACATCACATCCATTGCATCGATAACAAGGGCAATATCCGAGGCATTTTTCCCCTTTGTCAGGTCATATTGCTGTATGGGCTGAATGGCATACTCGTGCAGAAGTTCTTCCCAGGGCTTTAAAGAGGGGTTTTTCCAGTTTCCATATGCCTTTCTTATGGTGACAACACCGTATTTTGCAACCTCACTCAGTACAGCTTCAAACTTGCTTGCAGGGGCATTGTCCACGTCTATAAACAGTGCAATTTTTTGCTTTGCTTCATCCATTCTGTTATTACCTCTTTGCAGGGTCAACGATAAAATTTATTGGGCTTGGTCATAACATCGGCCATTCGTCACATTTGGCGGGCCAGCGGGGTCAACCAGCCAGCGGTTTTTTGTGTTGCCGTCCGGTCATGGTGACCCTTGTGGGGATGGCTCCTTTAACCGTTGGAGGAAGGTCTCCAGGGCGGTCCAGTAAGCATCGTGCATGGAGATGTCGTTGTGGCCGGCGTTTTCGATGGAGACCGCCGTAACCGGGCCTGCCCACTGCTCAATGAGATTTTCGGCGCAGTGGCGGGGAATGATCTCATCCCTTGTGCCGGTGATGGCCAGCATGGGCTGCTGCAGGTCAGGGGCAAGGCGGATGGATTCAAACCTGTGCCGCATCAGCCAGTTGACAGGGAAGATCGGGTAGTGCTTCTTTGCCACATTGACCAGGCTGTCAAAGGGGGTGACCAGTATAACGGCTGCCGGGTCTCTCCTGGCGGCCACGTGGCAGGCAACGCCTGTCCCAAGGCTTCTGCCCATGAGAACAATGTGCTCCCCGGGGATCTTCTCGATGTTGACCATGTGATCAAAGATCACCAGGCCGTCCCTGAGCAGGTTCTCTTCATTGGGTTTACCCTGGCTCTCCCCGTAGCCCCTGTAGTTCATGAAGAGAAAAGAGTCCGTGTGGATTCTGTCAATATCGGCAAGGTTGCCCGACACCTCTTCGGCATTGCCCCCGAAATAGATGATCATGGGCCTTTGTTTTGAGGCTCCCCTGTTGACGAACCACCCTTTCAGGACCACCTCCCCGGTTTGGATCTCGTAGTGGAATTCTTTGAATTTTTCCCTGGAAACCGGGGAAACCTTTTGGGGGTAAAAGATCATTTTCCCCTGGAAAAGGTAGAGAAAAACGAAGAAGGCACCAAGGAGCAGCAGCACTATTTTTAACATGGAAATCTCCCTTAATTTTTATTCCAGGGCTCAACTGAGGTCCAATCCCAAGGTGGCCCATGTTGTTATGACCAAGCCCAACAAAAGTCCCAATAAGGCAATCCTGGCCCCGGGTTTTTATGACCGCCCCCTGACCAGAAGCTCTTCGGCGTGGGCCAGGGTGGCCCTGGTGATCTCTTCGCCGGAGATCATCCTGGCAAGCTCCTTGACCCGCTCCCCGTGGTCTTCCAGGGGGGTGATGGTGGTGGCGGTCCTTCTGTTGAGAACCGACTTTGTTATCTGGAAATGGCTGGTGCCGTACTTGGCTATCTGGGCCAGGTGGGTGATGCAGATCACCTGGTACTGGCCTGAGAGCTTTTTTAATTTTCGGCCCACTTTTTCCGAGGTTTTACCGCCAATGCCGGCATCCACCTCGTCAAAGACAAGGGTGCCAAGGGATTCGGTTTCCGAGAGCACGGCTTTGAGGGCCAGCACCACCCTGGAGAGCTCTCCGCCCGAGGCGATGCGGCTCAAGGGCTTTGGCGCCTCCCCGGGGTTTGGGGCCATGAGAAAGGCCACCCTGTCCATGCCGGTTTCCCATATCTTCATGCCGTCCCCGGTGGCGATCTCGTTTTTTCCCGGATCGGCCTCTGCCTGGGCAATGGAGACAGAAAACTCGGTCTGGCCCATTTCCAGTTCTGTCAGCTCGTTTTCCGCCAGCTGGCCAAGGGTTTTGCCGGCCTTGTTTCTTTTTTGGGAGAGTTCCGCGCTCTTTTGGGACAACGTGTCTGCCAGGGCGATGCTCTCCTGTTCCAGGGCATGGATGCGCTCTTCGATGTTGTCCGTGGAGGCGAGCTTCTCCTTCAGCGCCCCATAAGTGGCAAAGAGCTCTTCCAGGGTGGGGCCGTACTTTCTCTTGAGTTTCTGGATCAGGTCCAGCCGGGCCTCTGTCTCTTCCAGGGCCGCAGGATCAAGCTCAATGGCTGCGGCGTGGTTTCTCAGCTCCTGGGCCAGGTCCTCCAGTTCGAACAGACTCTGGGAGATCTTCTCTCCCTTTTGGGCCAGTGCTGGATCAACGCTGCTGTATTTTTCGAAATCGGCCTTTATCATGCCAAGGCGCTCCACAATGGAGTTCTCCCGGGTGTAGATCTCGTTGTCCCCCCGGGTGACAATCTCCATGATTTCAGCGCCGTTCTTGAGGCGGTTCCGCTCCGTTTCCAGGGTCATGTCCTCCCGGGGCTTGATCCCTGCCGCCTCGATTTCGTCGATCTGAAATCTGAGAAAATCGTTCTCCTCCCGGGTTTGATCGATGTTTCTCTTTAAATCGGCAATGGTTTTTTTCAGGGGAGCCAGTTGGAGGAAGAGGGCTTTGACCTGGCCGCGCAAGTCATGGGTGCCGGCAAACCTGTCAAGGATATCCAGGTGGTTCTCCTCTTTTAACAGCCCCTGGTGGGCGTGCTGGCTGGAGATGCCGGCAAGGTTGTGGGTGACCTGTTTTAAAAACTGCATGGTGGACTGCCTGGCATTGACAAATACCCTGTGCTTGCCGCTGGAGGAGATCACCCGCCTGATCATCAGCCCCTCATTGGCATCCAGCCCCTGTTCGTCCATGATCCGGGCGGCGCTGGTTGCAGGATCAATGTCAAAAAAAGCCTCAAGCTCCGCACTCTCTTCTCCTGTACGCACCAGGTCCGCCGAGGCCCGGCTGCCCAGGAGAAGATTAACCGCTTCGATGATGATCGATTTTCCAGCCCCGGTTTCGCCGGTGAGCACGGTGAGCCCGCTGGAAAGGGATATTCTCATGTCATCGATGATGGCAAAGTTTTTTATGGACAGCTCTTTTAGCATGAAGTCTCCTGAAAAAATTTAAGAAATGAAACAGATATATGACAACAATGGCAGCGGCGAGGCGGGGAATCCATAGCCAGAACACAGGGATACCCAGGGGCAGAAAGAGTGCCGGGTCTTCCACCATGGCGTGGTTGACGCCGATGGAGAGGTGGAGCCTTGTCAGTTCATCCCTGGAAAAGCTGCTGGTCTTGGTCTCCTCCACAATTACGGCGGCGCCGTAGGAGAGTCCGAAAAAAGCCGCCGTCAGCCACAGCATGCCCGTATTTCGGCTCAGCCCCATGACGGCGAGGAGGGGGTGGATGATCCTGACAAGGTGGCGGATGAGATCAAACCGCTTCATCAGTTCCAGGGTGACCATGAGGGGCATGATGATGGCAAAGATCTGCAAACACAAACCGGCGGTGTCCACGGTCCATTTCCGGAACAGAACAGAAAAGGAGAGGGCCGGCTCAACACCCCCGGCGGCTCCAGGAGCGGCAGCAACCGGCGTGGCGGGATCCAGGAAGGCAGTGGCGGCAAAGGTGACCAGAAACGAGACGGTGAGGCGGAAAAGGGCGGCAAAAGCGGCGTTCAAACCGGACCTGCCCTGGACGATGCTCTCCTGGACAAGGTTGTGGG
>JAWOGI010000117.1:0-11456 GCA_046496975.1 Desulfobacteraceae bacterium
ATGATGCAAGTATGGTTGAGTTTTCAGGGAATCAAGGATAGTTGCAATATGTTTGAGGTTTGAATAGCTGTCTCTTAACAGGGCGAGCTTGGTTGAACTCAAAAACAGCATTATTGTCAGCCAGAAAAATCTGCAACATCAACCAATGCACTTTCCGGACAGTTAAAACGGGGTTAACATGACAGCAAAACCTTCCTATGAAGAATTGGAAAGACGGGTTCAAGAACTGGAATCTCTCATGGTAAAAAATATCACAGATGACCTGTCTTTAAAAGACGGCTTGCCGGAGTTGGCTGATGCCGTTGATATACCGACGATTCAATCTTTAATGGACCATTTTTTTGCACTCACAAACATTGGTGTGGCCATAATGGATCTGAAAAGAAATATTCTGGTGGCCACAGGATGGCAGGATATCTGCACCCGGTTTCATCGCGTTCATCCTGAAACCTGTAAAAATTGTCTTGAAAGTGATCTGATACTCAGCAATGGGGTTGAACCGGGAACTTTCAAGCTGTATCAATGCAAAAACCACATGTGGGATATGGCAACCCCCATAATGGCTGGAAACCGTAAAGTGGGAAATCTGTTTCTGGGACAATTTCTTTTTGAAGATGAATTACCGGATATCAAAGCTTTTCGGAATCAGGCCAGGAAATATGGGTTTGACGAGGATAAATACATATCTGCGCTTGAAAAGGTACCGCGCTGGACTCGCGAAACAGTTAACGAGGTGATGGACTTTTATACAAAGCTGGCCAACCTCATTTCTGATTTGGGGTATAAAAATTTATTACTCAACAAAAGCGAAGAGCGATTTAGAGCTATCTTTGAATCCACAACCGACTATATTTTCCTAAAAGACAGTGAGCTTTGTTATACCATGGTAAATCCAGCGATGGCAGCCCTTTTTGACAAACCCGGGGAAGAATTGATTGGACAAACCGACTGGGAAATATTCGGTGGAAAAACAGCAGAACATATCCACCATATCGATACCCGGGTGTTGGATGGAGAAATCATAGAGGAAGAAGACACCAAACCCGTCAAGGGAATACCTGTTACTTTTCATGTAAAAAAAATACCGGTACGGGGACCTGATGGAAACATTGCCGGATTGTGCGGGATTGCGCGGGATATTACCCGGCAAAAGAATGCCGAAAACACACTGCTGACCACATTTGTCGATATCACCGAGCAGAAGCGGGCAGAGGCTGAAAAGGAAAAACTCCAGGTCCAGCTCCTCCAGGCCCAGAAGATGGAATCCGTTGGCCGTCTGGCAGGCGGTGTGGCCCACGACTTCAACAATATTGAAAAAATCACTGATCTTTATCCCGACATCAGGCTTTTGTTCATGTCCGGTTATACCTCCAATGTCATTGCCCATCAGGGTATATTGGATAAAGGAGTAGCATTTATCCAGAAGCCATTTTCCATGACGGACATGACAAAAAAAGTGAGGGATGTTTTGGATATGGCCTCGGATAAAAAGAATGGTTAAATTATCCCATGGGTAACAATTTCCAGGTTCATTTATTTAGGGATACCATTAGAATTCAAAACCAGATGTGTCTATTCCGGTTCAGCTTTTAAATTTTTACTGTGGATGTTGATGTATGTTACGTTCCGAATATTTGGCTACCCGTGAGAATAGTTTACTTCTGATTATTGATTTCCGAAAAATTTTACCCATTGTCAAATAAGTTGTGGCTCTTATTGAACTAATACTTCTTGTTTTCGCCTTTCTGGCAGCCTTATCCATTGTTTGGACCACGCTGCAGACGGGTATTTCTCCCACGATGAGCTCCGGCAAGGCTTGTAAAGCCATGCTTGCTTCAATAGACAGGCCTGTAAATGGTTCTTTAATTGATCTGGGGTCAGGCTGGGGAACCCTCGTTGTCGCCCTCGCCCGTAGGTACCCACGCCATCAAGTGATAGGCTATGAACTGTCATGGCTGCCATGGGTGACCCCGTTGTCCCGTTTTGGAAATCGTTTTTTGCTTCTGAAGAAGGAAAGTCATGTCGCTTTTTTTTATCACATTTGAATCAATCGCACTTCTGCTGGTGATCGGGTGTGGGGATTTTTTTCCTTGACAGGTTCCCCTCAGACTGGTACCCACACCAGTAAAAACAGCCTGTCAGAAGACAGGCAGAAAAAACACCCTCCGGGGTGGACCGGGCAGAAGCACCGCTAAAGCAGTAGAAAAAAACGATTTATAACAACAAAAGCCACGAAGGCTTCGATTCCCCAAAAGGGAACGGTGTCTTTGCGGCTTTTTTTTTTGCCGCCTGTTTTTCATGCAAAAAAGAGGCTTGATCATCATTTCTGCCAAATATGATCAAGACCCAAAGGAGAAACCATGAAGAAAAAAAAACTATTGGCGGCCGGCATTTCGTTTTTGCTGTTGGCCGCCTGGATCTGCACCGCCGGGGCTGCCGACGGTTCAAGGATTATAGAAGATGCCGCCCAGCGGCGGGTGACGCTCCCCCGCACCGTTGACCGCATTCTCTGCTCCGGCCCCGGGGCTTTGCGGCTGATCACCTACCTGCAATGCCAGGACCGCATCATCGGTGTGGACGACATGGAGAAACGACACCGGGAGTTTGATCCCCGGCCCTATGCCCTTGCCAACCCCCGGTTAAAAAGCTACCCCCTCTTCGGGGAATTCCGGGGTCACGACAACCCCGAACTGATCATGGGGTTTTCCCCCCTTCCCCAGGTGATCTTCAAGACCTTTCACACCATGGGATATGACCCCGACGAGCTCCAGAACAAAACCGGCATCCCCGTTGTTGTCCTCAACCACGGGAATCTCGGCGACCAGCGCAGACAGCTTTTTGATTCCCTTGACCTTGCCGGCAGGGTCCTTGGAGAGGAGAAACGGGCAAACCAGGTGATCTCGTTTTTCACCACCCAGATCGCCGACCTTGAACGGCGCACGGCAGACCTTAGCCAAAGCGGGCAGCCGGCCTGTTTTGTGGGAGGCATTGCCAGCAAGGGGCCCCACGGATTTTTATCCACAGAGCCCGGCTACCCGCCCTTCGGGT
Organism: Desulfobacteraceae bacterium; assembly: GCA_046496975.1. Lineage (GTDB taxonomy): Bacteria > Desulfobacterota > Desulfobacteria > Desulfobacterales > Desulfobacteraceae > DATFJZ01. The sequence goes on from JAWOGI010000117.1 coordinate 3,049, forward strand.
TCGTCAACGCGGAGAACGCGGCAGCTCCCCCCGGCGGCCGGGGAAACAGCCTCAGCCACAGCACCGTCTCCAAGGAGAAGCTGATCCAGTGGGATCCGGGCGTTCTCTTTCTGGATCTTTCCACCCTGCAGATGGGAGAGGGGGCCGGGGGGCTTTACGAGCTGAAGACCGACCCGGTTTTCAAGGCCCTTGGCGCCGTTGAATCGGGCAATGTCTTTGGGCTCCTCCCCTACAACGGTTACGCCCAGAACTACGGATCCATCCTGGCCAATGCCTGGTTCATCGGCAAGCTTCTCCATGGCAGCCGGTTTGCCGACATCGACCCTGAGGCCAGGGCCGACGAGATCTACTCCTTTCTTGTGGGGGCACCGGTCTATGCCGCCCTGGACGACAATTTTCACAACCTGGCCTTTCAAAAGATTCCCCTTGACAGGCCCCTTTGAACAGGATGAATCCCCATGCACTTTAACGACGGCGAACTCAGTGTGGACTACCGCACCTATCTGTCAGGCAAGAAGATCTTTCTGGCAGTTATGACAGGTCTGCTGGCCTTTACCCTGGTGCTGGCCCTCTCCCTGGGAGCGGTGAAGATCCCCTTTGGCCATGTAATCCAGACCCTGGCGGGATTTTCGGTCTCCCGGCAGTTTGATATCATTGTCTGGCAGATCCGCCTGCCCCAGGCATTGACGGCGATTGCCGCAGGGGCCGGACTCGGGGTTGCCGGTGCCGTGATGCAGTCGGTGCTGAAAAACCCCCTGGGCTCCCCCTTTACCCTGGGTATCTCCCATGCCGCGGCCTTTGGCGCGGCCCTGTCGGTGATGATCCTCGGCTCCGGGGTGATGGCAAGCTCTGCCAGCGACGCGGTGACCATCTCCAGCCCCTTTCTCACCACCTTTTCGGCCTTTGTGTTTGCCATGGCCGCCGCCGGTACCATCACAGCGGTCTCCAGGCTCCGAAACGCCTCCCCCGAGGTGATGGTGCTCACCGGGGTGGCATTAGGCTCCCTTTTCACCGCCGGAACCATGCTGCTCCAATTCTTTGCCGATGACATCCAGCTGGCCGCCATGGTGTTCTGGACCTTCGGGGACGTTGCCCGGGCCAGCTGGAAGGAGCTCAGCTTTATCTCGGCTGTCACCCTTGTCGGTATCCTCTTTTTCATGGCCAACGCCTGGAACTACAACGGCACCGATGCCGGGGACGAGACGGCAAAGGGCGTGGGCATTGCCGTCCAGCGCACCCGCCTTGCCGGCATGATGGTTGCCTCCCTGGTCACCTCGGTGATCATCTCCCTGGTGGGCATCATCGGATTTGTGGGGCTGGTGGCCCCCCACATGGTGCGCCGGATCATCGGCGACGACCACCGCTTTCTCCTCCCCGGCACCGTCATCACCGGCGGGCTCTTGCTTTTGGCCTCGGACATTGCGGCCCGGCTGCTCCTCGCCCCCCACACCCTGCCGGTGTCGGTGCTCACTTCGTTTCTCGGGGCGCCTGTTTTTATCTATCTCATCATAAAGGGGTACCAACGATGATACTGTCGGTAGACAACCTGTCGTTCCAGTACGACAGCCAAACCACCCTGGACAATGTCAGCTTTACCGTGAAAAAAGGCGAAATCACAACGATCCTCGGCCCCAACGGCGCCGGCAAGACCACCCTTCTGCGGTGCATCAACTCGATCTTGACCCCGCTGAAAGGAGAGATTCTCATCAATGGGGAAACCACCCGGAAGATGGGCGCCGCGGCCATTGCACGGCAGATGAGTTATGTTGCCCAGCAGAGCCAGCCGGCAAGACTGACGGCCTTTGACGCCATTCTCATGGGGCGGCGCCCCCATGTAAGGTGGCGAATCTCAGACCGGGACATCCGCATGGTGGACGCCGCCGTCAAGCGCCTTGACATCGGCCATTTGGCCATGCAGTACACCGACCAGATGAGCGGAGGGGAGCTGCAGAAGATCGCCATTGCCAGGGCCCTGGTCCAGGAGACCGACCTGATGCTCCTGGACGAGCCCACGGCAAGCCTGGACATGAAAAACCAGTCCGAGGTGCTGGGCCTGATCAAGCGGGTGGTCACCGAGCACCGGGTGGCCGCCGTCATGACCATGCACGACCTGAACACGGCCCTGCGGTATGCGGACAATTTCATCTTTCTGCGCCGGGGCAGAATTTTCGGGGCGGGAAAGGTTGCCGAGATCTGTCCCAAAATCATCGAATCGGTTTACGGCATTGGTGTGGATATCCTCCACCACCGGGGCAATCCCGTGGTTATCCCCAGGGACGGCCAGATGGCCGCATGACACGGGCCTTTCGACCCAGCACGGTTTTTATTCCTTGCTCCAAAGGAAAATCTGATCTATCATGGCAGTGGTCCCAATCGGATAGGTTCCGGTGCGACCAATGAAACAAGCGACAAGAAACAAGCGACAAGAAACAAGAAACAAAAAAAACAATAGACAACAAGGTATAAAACGATAAAGGAGCAGTATGGGCTGTTTGATTGACAGAGAAACCTTAGACAAAACCATCGAATTTCACGGGCACACCTGCCCGGGACTGGCCATCGGCATCCGTGTGTCAGAACTTGCCATGGAACGGCTGGACATCACCGAAACCCCTTCCCCCCTCTGTGTGGTGGAGACGGACATGTGCGGCGTGGACGCGATCCAGTTCCTCACAGGATGCACATACGGCAAGGGGAACCTGGTGCACAGGGATTATGGCAAATCGGCATTCACCTTTTTTGACCGGACCACCAGCCAGGGGTTTCGGGCCGTATTTCGCAAGGATTTTCCCAGGAGCGACGACCAGAAGATCACCATCGAAGAAATCATGGCAGCGGACCTTGACCAGCTCTTCACCATCGATACCATCGCTGAACCGCCGGTGCGGCCGGCCAGGATCATGGAGAGCATCGAATGCAGCGCCTGCGGCGAGCTTGCCATGGAATCCCGGATACGGCGGTTTGGCGGTCAGTACCTCTGCCTGCCCTGCTTCATGGACAACGAGCAGAAGATATAAGTCTGCCCCGGTGTATTATGCCAGGGCAGCCGGGGAGATGGGCGTGGAGCGGATTTACAAGATGCTGCTGCCGGAACCCCATGACCGGGACGACGGCAGGAAAAGGAACCCATGGATGCTCAGGAAAACAAACATCTTCGAAGGCATTGGCCCATGAGGGTTTTGCTGAACAAAGCCTTCATCTTCTCTGTTGCCCTTATTATCATCTACACCCTGGCGGGCTTTTTTCTTGCCCCCTATCTGATCAAGCGTCAATCCACGCAGTTTGCCAGGGAATCCCTCAACTGCCGCATGGTCATGGAAGAGGTCCGGGTAAACCCGTACGCCCTCACCGTCGATATCAAGAACTTCGACCTCAAAAAGAGAGACGGATCCCCGTTACTCGCATTCAAGGCGATTTTTACCAACTTCGAGATCTCCAGTCTCTGGCGCCGGGCCTGGACCTTTGCGGATATTCGCCTGGAAGGCCCGGTCGTGAACCTCAAAATAGGACCTGAGGGCCGCATCAACCTTATTGATGTCGCAGACCGGATCCCAAAGAGTGAAAAGGAAGAAAACAGTTCCCTGCAGGAAAAAGCCGAAGGAGAGGTGCGCCCGCCGCGCGTCATCTTTGAGCACATTGCCTTAAACCAGGGAAAAATCATTTTCACGGACCAATCCGGCCCCACCCCGGGCAGTATTAAGCTTGAGACCATTGGCCTGGAGCTCAAAAACCTTACCACTCTGCCGGACGAGAAGGGAGCCTATTCCCTGGAAGCGGCCCTTCCCCACGGCGGAAAGCTCACAGGGGCCGGCGATATTTCCCTCCATCCTCTCTGGTCCCAAGGCAGGGTGAAGGTTGAGGGATTCAAGACCGTTTCGGCTTGGGAGTTTCTGCAGGATGAAATTCTTCTGGACAAACCGGGGGGTGAAGTAGACTTCGACGCCCGCTACCGGTTTGCCCATAGGGATCAAGCCCCTTCTTTTGTCATAGAGGGATTGAAAATGCTTGTCTCGGCCCTGCAGCTCAAGGCCCGGGGGGAGCGGAAGCCGATTCTCTCCCTGGACTCCATTCGTATCGATGACGGCCGGTTGAATCTGACATCTGGATCGTTTCAGGCGGGGGCCCTGGCAGAGAACCTGAACGTCCTCTTTGAGGGCGTCTCCTTGAAAGAGATGGGGCAGGAGGCGCCCCTGGTAACGCTGAAAAGTCTTGCCGTAAAGGGAGGCCGCATGGACCTTGAAACCCGGCAGGTGACCCTGGAGAGGGTTATGGTGGAGGGCGGGCATGCCGCCATGGTGCTGGAAAAGGGCGGCGCCGTGAACCTGTTGCGCGTATTCGAAAGGAGAAATGTCGGAAAAGCCCTGGAAAAGAGTGAAGGGGAGAAGGAAAAGGCGCAAGCAGCGGGACAGCCCTGGTCCGTTGCCGTCGGCTCAGTGGAGACGGCCGGGTTGAGCGTCTCTTTCAGGGATCAGACGCTTTCTCCCGCGCCCGCTGTGACCCTTCAAGACATCACGCTGAAGCTTGCCGATTTTCGCAGTGAAGGCAAGACGTCTGCTCCCTTTGAAGCGTCTCTAACGGTACGGGAAGGGGGCACCATGAATGCCAGGGGACGCTTCACTCTCGCTGAGAAAAGCGCGGAAGCGACTGTCCGTGTGTCGAACCTGGCCCTGACGCCTTTTCAGCCCTACGTGGCACAATACGCCTACCTGAACGTGGATGCGGGGGATTTCAACGCTGCGGGAAAGGTAAGCTACGGTAAAAAAGAAAATGGCCCGGACCTGCAATTCTCCGGCGATGCGCATATCAGCGATCTGCTCGTTTCCGAGTTGGGCACCAAGGTGGGAGACCCGTTGAACACCACAAAAAAATTTCTTGCCTGGCAGGCCTTGAAAGCGGACAATATCAAGCTGGACCTTGGGCCTGAACAGCTTGAAATCGGAGAAGTGCGCCTCATCGAGCCCTACGGAAAGCTGATCATATATGAAGACAAGAGCCTGAGCCTGAACAAGGTACTGCGGCATGCCAAGGAAACGGTTGAAGAAAAACAACCGGTGTCCCAAGTGGAATCTCCCGGCGGATTTCCCGTGGATGTTCAGAGGATCCGCATCGAAAAAGGCGTCCTTGATTTCGCAGACCTGAGTCTCCGCTTACCATTTGCCGCAAATATCTATGAATTGAACGGAGCAATCGCCGGGCTCTCCACCAAAGAAGGAGCGCAGGCGCAGATTCAGCTCGAAGGCCGGGTGGATGAATACGGCACATCCAGTATTCAAGGAGAGATTGAGCCGCTCAATATCAAGCATTTCACCGACATCGACATGATTTTCAAAAACGTGGAGATGACCAACCTCACCCCGTACACGGGGAAATTCGCCGGGTACAGGATCGCCTCCGGAAGGCTCTCTCTCAATCTTAAATACCTGATCAAGGAGAGAGAACTCAAAGGGAGCAACCAGATCATCCTGGAAAACCTTACGCTGGGCGACAAGGTGGAAAGCCCTGATGCGCCCGACATCCCCCTTGAGCTTGCCGTTGCGCTCCTCAAAGATGCCGATGGCCGGATCGATATCGGGCTCCCGGTTTCCGGCAACCTGGACGATCCTCAATTCAGCTACGGGGATCTCATATGGAAAACCCTTATCGATTTTTTCACCAAAATGGTCACTTCCCCCTTCAGAGCACTGGCCGGCATGCTCGAAGTGGAAAATGAGAATCTCAAGACCATTGAGTTTGAGCCGGGCAGGTCCGTGGTGCCTCCTCCGGAGCGAGAAAAAGTGAAGACCCTTGCCCAAGCCCTTGCCAAACGCCCGCAACTCAGGCTGAAAATCCAGGGCCGGTTTGATCCGGTCAAAGACGGTGATGCCCTGAAGTCCATGGCGATCCGGCATGAAATCGCCGGGCGTGCGGGTAGAGTGGTTGGTCCCAACGAAGATGCGGGACCAATGGATATGGGCAATCCTTTGGTCCAGCTCGCCATGGAAAAGATGGTCACCGAGCGAATTTCCGCCGATGCACTGGCCGCGGCCAGGGAGAGTGCGGCAAAACGGGCGGCTGTAACGGACAAAGAAGCGGACAAGACTGCCCAAAAAGAGGGGGAGAAGCAAGCCGAACCGCTAACGGCAGACCAGTCCCGCGAGCTTTATACCGCCCTGCTTCAAAAACTTGTCGAATCGCAACGGGTAACAAAAACCCGGTTGAACGAACTGGCCCGTGACCGGGCGGAAGCGATCACGCAGGAATTTGTGGAAGCGGGGACGATCGATGAGAGGAGGCTGACGGTCCTTGAACCCTCAGCCGCAGAAGAGAAGGACGATAAAACGGTACCTTCCGAGCTCACCCTGGATGTTCGCCGTTGAGATGTTGGGGTGTGGTCAGGCTTTCGTTATTAACAAAAGCCTGATCCCGTTGGCCCGCCATATGTGACGAGTGGCCGATGTTATCACCCAAAATGGGGAAGCCAAAGCGATTCTTCAAAAATTTAAACCTTCGACATTATATGCCTGTGACTTATCCGAAAGAATGATCAACTGGGTAAAAAAAAATGTGTCTTCGAAGTATCCCAATATTATTCCTGTAAAAACTCAAGAACATACTGTGCCTCTTGATGACGAAATTGCAGACTTGGTGTTTATGATTAACCTGCATCATGAAATAGAGAACCCATCGCTGTTAGTTGAAGAAGCGTATAGGATATTGAAACCTGATGGAAAAATCTTTATTGTCGATTGGAAAAAGAAAGATATGCCTGAAGGGCCTCCTTCAAAAATCAGATATTTGCCCGAGCAAGTGAAAGAACAATTGGTGAATTCCGGATTTAAAAAGGTGACCATTTTTAGTGAATTGCCAAAGCATTTTCTAGTGGTCGGGGGAAAAACTGCCAATGCACATAACAAGGCCAATGCCGCCGACGCAAAAAGCCGCACTGCTGATTAGCAGCGGGTAAAGCCCTTCGCCCACGATGCTGACAAGGGCCACAGTCCTGTTCTTTCCCGTAGGCCGGCAGGGCCTGGGCTTGATCTTCTGATGGCCGCATGACACAGGCCTTCCCACCCAGCACGTTTTTTATTCCTTGCTCCGGAGGATAATCTGATCTATCATGGCAACCGTCTCAATCGGATAGGTTCCGGTGCGACCAATAAGACCACATTTGGCGGGCCAACGGGGTCAGGCTTTTGTTATTGACGTTATCGGACAGAAAAGCACAATCAAACCACAAAGCACACGATAATGTTAATAACGAAAGCCTGACCCCACCCCAAGATGGCCGATGTTATGACCAAGGCCCTATTCTCAATAACCGGAGACAGTTGAATTAATGATGGATGCAATCTGTATTTTTTTAGGCTCCAGCCCCGGTGCGGCCCCGGTGTATGCCGGGGCAGCCGTGGAGATGGGCAGGGAACTGGCTGCACACGGTCTGACATGCGTATATGGCGGGTCGGACACAGGCCTTATGAAACTGCTGGCAGACAGCGCTCTTGCAGCGGGCGGCCGGGTGGTCGGTGTGACGGTACAGGCGTTGCGGGAGAAGGAAATTTTCCATCCCGGACTGACACAGCTGCATGTGGTACCCACCATGCATGAAAGAAAGAAACTGATGGTAAAACTGTCCGACGGATTTGTGGCCCTGCCGGGGGGGATCGGTACCTTTGAGGAATTTTTTGAAATATATACCCTCTCTCTTTTAGGATTCCATTCCAAACCGTTCGGGCTCCTCAATGTAAACAATTATTTTGCCCCCATGGATGCCCTTCTGGACAAGGCACAGCAGGAAGGGTTTCTCAAAGTCCCCCACCGGGAGGTGGTACTGCGGGCGGACACCCCTGCTGAAATGCTCAGACGCATGAAAGGCTCCCGGGAAAGCTGATGCCTTCAGCCATGACCGTTCAGATTACCCCTCCGAAGGATTGATTGATTGCCTCTGTTGTATTTTCCTGAACGTACCCCCCCGTTTCTTTTTCCCCTTGACTATATCCACGGGCACGGTTAAAACTCTACCATGAACCTTGAAACCTGGTGAACAGCAAAAACAGCTTTGCAGCAAAAAAAATAACCTTAAAAAACAATACGGAAAAATTCTATGAAATTTCCCTACGGCATATCTGATTTTAAAACGGTGATAACCGAGGGATACTTCTACTGTGACAGAACAGACAAAATTCCTCTCCTTGAGGAAACACATTCACAACTGTTTATCCGGCCCCGGCGGTTTGGAAAAAGCCTTGTGCTTTCCATGCTGGAAAACTATTATGACGTGGCCAAAAAAGAGGTGTTCGCCGCGATCTTCGGGAACCTGAAAATAGGAAAAAATCCTACAGACCTGCACAACTCCTATTTTATTTTAAAACTGGATTTTTCCTGTGTTGATCCCGTCGGAACCGCCGGAGAGGTGAAGCAGGCGCTGTTTG
>JAWOGI010000119.1:0-14415 GCA_046496975.1 Desulfobacteraceae bacterium
ATCAAGCTGGCAATGACCGGCACCAGGTGACGGCCTGCAAACATAAAGGTGGCAGTGCCTGTCACCAGAAACACCGCCAGAATGACCACCTGGGGGTCTGAAAAATACCGTCTGAACCAGTCTTTAATTACACCCATAAAGCACTCCGATTATCCATAATTAATCCTGGCACTATACCCGGTTTTCAACAATTTTTCCAGAATTTTCCTCAAAAGGAATCGGAGCGGATGTGAGATGACAAGAAAGTTTTTTAAATTCGGTATTTCAGACCGTCCCTATTTTTCGGGTTTCTTGGACATTGAGGATGAATTCCCTGACCTGCCTATTGTCACAATTTTTCATTTATACCCAATTTTATCTGATAGAGGTATTTTGCTTCTCACAAAAACACCTGTTGCCCTGGCAATCTCCGTATCATTTGAGTTGAATAAAACCGACTCACAAATGAATTGGGTCCGGTTCTGATTTACGACCTTCCCGATGGCTTTTAAATTTCCTTCTGAAACTGGTCTCGTACGGAAAATTTTCCAATAAAAAAAAAAGGGGCCGGATTTACATCCGAACCCCTTGATTTTATTGTGGAGGCGGCTTCCGGATTTGAACCGGAGAATAACGGCTTTGCAGGCCGTCGCCTTACCACTTGGCCAAGCCGCCTTTTTTACTGAGTGGAGCGGGAAACGGGATTTGAACCCGCGACTTCGACCTTGGCAAGGTCGCACTCTACCACTGAGTTATTCCCGCTCAGTTGCTGTAAAAACAAAAGCTTTATATACCCCATGGCACCGTTTGTCAACCCTTAAATTAAAATCACCATTCAAATGGTTTCCTGCCTTGGAATGGCCCCGTATAGGGCATGCCCGTTACAGGAATTGGCTGAAATCAAGCAATGACAAAGCATCAGTAGGTGATCAGCTTTCTGAATTTTATGAAATAGTCTGCTCCCGACCACAAAGTGAAAAACAGGGCACAGTAGAGAAAGAAAATGCCGATGGCATGGAAATCAATCCCCAGGTAGGGGTAGTGGATCACCAGGGGGATAATGGCGGCAATCTGGAACCCTGTTTTGTACTTACCCAGCCACGATGCGGCAACATCCTCCCCGTGCTCGGCAATGATGCTTCTCAGCCCTGTTACGGCAAGCTCCCTGCCGATGATGGCGCAGGCCACCCATGGGGGCATGTGGCGCAGCCAGACAATCATGATAAAGGCAGAAGAGATCAGAAGCTTGTCTGCCAGGGGATCAAGGACCTTCCCAAGATTTGTGACAAGCTTCATCTTCCTGGCAAGATAGCCATCAAAATAGTCTGTTATGGCGGCAACAGAAAAAACAATCGCTGCAAGAAAGGCGGTTAATTTGCCGGGGTACATCAGCAGCACCACAAAAACAGGAACGGCGGCAATCCTTGAGATTGTCATAAAATTTGGATGAACAATGGTTTTTATTAATTTATCCTGCCAGGTCATGGTGTCTATTTATTCTCTTTTTTTTCCCAGTCTGCCATAAATGCCTCGATTCCCTTGTCCGTCATGTGGTGGGAGGCAAGTTTGGTGAGCACCTTGTGGGGAATGGTTGCAATGTCCGCACCGATCAGTGCCGAGTTGACCACATGGAGGGGATTCCTGACGCTTGCAACAATTACCTCGGTGGGAAAACCGTAATTTGAATAGATCTCGGTGATCTCCTCGATGAGGTCCATGCCGTTTTCAGAAAGATCGTCAAGGCGGCCCACAAAGGGACTGGCATAGGTTGCTCCGGCCTTGGCAGCCATGAGGGCCTGGAGGGCGGAAAACACCAGGGTCACATTGGTCTTTATTCCTTCCCTGGAGAGGGTTTTTACGGCTTTCAACCCTTCAATGGTCATGGGTATCTTGACAACAATGTTGTCGGCAATCTTTGCAAGCTCCCTTGCCTCTTCTACCATGCCGTCGTACTCAAGGCTGATCACCTCGGCGCTGACCGGCCCCTCTACAATGGAGCAGATATTTTTTATAATCTCGGTAAACTCGCCCTCTTCCCTGGCAATTAGCGAGGGATTGGTGGTGACACCGTCCACCATTCCCATTGAGCTGGCATCTTTAATCTCGTCAATATTGGCTGTATCAATAAAAAACTTCACTTAGGTCCTCCAAAAATCTTTATTTTTTTTATAAAAAAGCTCTCCCGGCTCTCCGGGACCATCAAATTCCCATTACTGTTGTTTTCGGCAGAACGGTTCTGCCACGGTCTTTTTAAAAATCAATGCCCAGGGTACGGCTTTACCTCCTGGCCATGGGTATTTTCCATTTCTCTTAACAGATATTCTATTGTCACCCCTGAAACAGGGTGAACAAACTTTGAAGCTATATCACAAAGGGGCTTTAATACAAAGCATCTTTTCTCCATGCGTGGATGGGGAACGGTCAAATGCTCTTCTGCGATCACCCGGCTGCCGAAAAAAATAATGTCAAGGTCGAGGATCCTCGGGCCGAACCGCACATCCTTTTCAAACTGGCCGACCCGGTTTTCTGTTTTTTTCAGCTGAACCATGAGCTCTGAGGGATCAAGGCCGGTTTCAAGCTCAAAGGCGCCGTTGACAAACCACCCCTGGTCGGTAAAGTCCACCGGTTCGGTGTAGTAAAATGCCGAAACCTGCTTGACAGAGCTGTCAACAAGATCGTTGACAAGCTCGATGCCCCTGGTGCAGTTGGCATGCCGGTCGCCGATATTTGATCCCACGGAAAGATAAACCTGTGACACTGTTTTCACTTTTGTTCCACCCGGATCTGAACCGTTTTGGAATAGGCGCTGGCCAGATCTTTGCCGGCAACGGCCCTGACCCGGTAATACCAGGCAAACCCCTTTTCAACGACGTCTGAATACACCAGGCTGCCCGGGGCCGTTGTGGCCCGTTTTTCGAATTCCAGGGGGCACCCGTTACATCCGTCTCCGGACAGATTTCTTTTGGCCCTGAAGATCTCAACCCTTGTGTCATCCCTTGGCTCTTCGGGTTCCATGGACCATTTCAAGGTGACAATTTCCCCGTCAGAAGTCGCAAAAAGATCTGTCGGGGCATGGGGCATCTCCTTGACCGGCACCAGGGGCGGTCCCTTTTTGCCGCAGCCCGGTGCGCCCAAAACAAGGCCCCACACCAAAAAAACCGTCAAAAGAGCATGTATCGGGCTATTGTTTGCCATTTTTTGATGCAATATCTTTTTTTGCCGTTTCAAGTGCTTTGTTTACGCTGTCATACCCGGTGCCGCCATGGGTGACCCGCCGTGATATCATTTGCTCGATGGAGAGGTAGTCATAAATATCCGCTTCGATCAAGCCGGAAAACTGTGTCAACTCGTCAAGGGTAAGGTCGTGGAGCTCCTTGCCGGCGTTGAGGGCAAAGGCCACGGCCTTTCCAGACACCGAGTGGGCCTCCCGGAAGGGCATGCCCTTGACGGCCAGGTAGTCGGCAAGATCCGTGGCATTGAGGAACCCCTCTTTTGAGGCACGGCGCATGGCCTGGCTGTTCACCTCAATGCCGGGAACCATGCGGGTGTAGATGTCAAGACAGGCCTTCAAGGTGTTCACCGTGTCAAACAGCGGCTCCTTGTCCTCCTGCATGTCCCGGTTGTAGGCTAGGGGCAAAGATTTCATCAGGGTCATGATGGACACAAGATTGCCCACCACCCTTGCCGTCTTGCCCCGGACCAGTTCGGCCACATCGGGATTTTTCTTCTGGGGCATGATGCTGGAGCCCGTTGTAAATGCATCGGAAATGGTGATAAACGAAAATTCCGATGAGGACCAGAGCACAAGCTCTTCGGAAAAGCGTGACAGATGGATCATGGCAATGGAGGCGTGGGAGATGAACTCCATGACAAAATCCCTGTCCGACACGGAATCCATGCTGTTGTCAGACACCTTTCCAAACCCCAGCACCTTTCGTGTGTACTCTCTGTTCAAGGGAAAGGTGGTGCCGGCCAGGGCAGCACTTCCCAGGGGCATCACATCCACCCGCTTCATGGAGTCTTCAAGCCGTTCGTAGTCCCGTTTGAACATCTCGTAATAGGCCATGAGGTGGTGGGAAAAGAGAACCGGCTGGGCCCTCTGGAGGTGGGTGTACCCCGGCATGACAACATCGCTGTTCTTTTCGGCAACCTCAACCAGGACCCCCTGGAGGCCGAGAAGCAAATCCATGATCTTTTCCGTCTCCTCCTTGAGGTAGATCCTCACGTCCAGGGCGATCTGATCGTTCCTGCTCCTTGCCGTGTGGAGCTTTTTTGCAGTCTCTCCGGCCTCCTGGCCAAGGGCCGTCTCGATGTGCATGTGGATATCTTCCAGGGCATCGGAATAGACCATCTCGTTGTTCTCGATGCGCTGTTTTACCCTGGCAAGTCCCTTGATCAGGGCGGCCGCCTCGTCATCGGTGATGATGGATTCACTGGCAAGCATTTTCAGGTGGGCAATGGATCCCTTGATATCACAGGCGTAGAGTTCCCTGTCCACATCAATGGATGAGGTGAATTTTTCAACAGCTTCATCGGTATTCTGGGAGAATCTCCCCCCCCACGGTTTTTCAGCCATACAATTCCTTGTGTTTAAACCATTTCCTATCGTTGTTCAACTTTTTTTTCAAACCTGCAGCCCACAGAGGAGCAGGGTCTATTGTTTTTCCGCCAGCTTCTTTATGCGCAGCCGCAGGGCATTGAGCCGTATAAACCCCTCGGCATCCTTTTGGGTGTACACCTCATCGTCTTCAAAGGTGGCAAAGGATTCGTCGTAGAGGCTGTTGTCAGATTCCCTGCCCACTACATGGCAGCCGCCCTTGTAGAGCTTCAGCCGGACCCTTCCCGAAACATTTGTCTGGGTGTCATCGATCATCTTCTGGAGCATCTCCATCTCGGGGGAGAACCAGAAGCCGTTGTATATCAATTCGGCATACTTTGGAATCAGGGAGTCCCGGATATGGGCCACTTCCCTGTCAAGGGTGATGGACTCCATGGTCATGTGGGCCAGCCTGAGAATCGTGCCGCCCGGGGTTTCGTACACCCCCCTGGATTTCATGCCCACAAAACGGTTCTCCACAAGATCAATGCGGCCGATGCCGTTCCTGCCGGCAAGGGTGTTCAGCTCTTTGAACAGAACCGCCGGGGACATCTCCCTGTTGTTCACGGCAACGGGATCGCCGTTCTTGAAGGTGATATCGACAAATTCAGGGAGGTCCGGGGCCTCTTCCGGCTTGACGGACATGGTGAACATGTCGTCCGTGGCCGGAGCCCAGGGATCTTCCAGGACACCGCCCTCGTAGCTGATGTGGAGCATGTTCCTGTCCGTGCTGTAGGGCTTGTCTGGGGTCTGGGGCACTTTGATGCCGTGGGTCTTGGCAAAGGCCATGAGCCGGGTTCTGGAGTTGAGGTCCCAGTCCCGCCACGGGGCAATGATCTTGATGCCGGGATCCATGGCAAGGTAGCCAAGCTCGAACCGCACCTGGTCGTTTCCCTTTCCCGTGGCACCGTGGCTCACCGCATCGGCCCCCTCCTGGTGGGCGATCTCGATCTGCCGTTTGGCAATGAGGGGTCTTGCAATGGAGGTGCCCAGAAGGTACTGACCCTCATAGATGGCATTGGCCCGGAAGGCGGGGAAGATATAGTTTTTGACAAACTCCTCCCTCAGGTCCTCGACATAGGCCTTGACGGCACCTGTGGCAAGGGCCTTCTCCTCGAGGCCGTCCAGCTCCTCTTCCTGGCCAAGATCCGCGGAAAAGGTGACCACCTCGCACTGATAGGTCTCGATGAGCCATTTCAGGATAACCGAGGTGTCCAGCCCACCGGAATAGGCCAGAACAACTTTATTGATTTGTGACACGTTTTTATTCTCCTTGTTCTTTGAATTTGACTAATTTCACCTGAAATCCCGCCCGGGCAAGAGCTATTTCCCGGCGATGAGGGTTTCCAGGATGGCCTTGTGCATGTGGCGCTTGTTTTCCGCCTGGTCCCAGAAAACAGCCCCCGGCGCTTCGAGGATCTCTTCGGTGATCTCCTCTCCCCGGTGGGCGGGAAGGCAGTGCATCACCATGACATCCTTTTTCGCCATGGAGACCAGCTCCCGGTTCACCTGGAACTTCTTGAAGATCTCCTCCCTTTTCTCCTGCTCTTCCTCCTGGCCCATGCTTGCCCACACATCGGTATAGATCACATCGGCATCCCTCACCGCTTCAAAGGGATCATCGGTAAGGGTGATGTGATCGCCCCCTCTGTCAAGGGCTTTGGACAGGAACTTTGCATCAACGGCATACCGGGCCGGGGAAGCCACAACAAGGTCAAACCCCAGAACGGCCGCCGCATTGACCCAGGAGTTGGCCACATTGTTGCCGTCCCCCACCCAGACAATCTTCATTCCCTGGTATCCCCCTTTATTCTCCATCACCGTCATGATATCGCTGAGAATCTGGCAGGGGTGGAAAGAATCGGTCAACGCATTGATCACCGGGATGGCGGACGCCTGGGCAAAGGCCTCCACAAGGGTGTGATCAAAGGTTCGCATGGCAAGGGCATCAATGTACCGGGAGAGCACCCGTGCCGTGTCTCTGGCCGGTTCGTTCCTGGAAATCTGGGTATCCTGGGTGCTCATGAAAATCGGGGTGCCGCCAAGCTGTATCATGGCCGTCTCAAAGGCCACCCGGGTTCGCGTGGATTTTTTGTCAAAAATCAGGCCCAGGCTTTTTCCGGCAAGGGTCTTTTCACAGATCCCCTGGTTAAATCGTTTTTTCAGCTGCAGCGCCCTGTCCAACAGATATGTAAAATCCTCCTTTTCAAGGTCAAGGAGGGAAAGTAAATCTTTTTTCAATGGTTTTCTCCATTCAAGTCATTAAAGCAAAGCGTCAAGGGCTTTGACAAGGCCGTCGATCTCCTCTTTTGTGATCACAAGGGGAGGAGCAAATCTGATAATTGTATCCTGAATCAGATTAATAATAAAGCCTTTTTTCATGCATTGTAAAACAATGTCAGGCTGGCTGGTTTCAAGTTCCAACCCGAGGAGAAGGCCTATTCCCCTCACCTGCCGGACAGAGGAGTGGCGCTCTTTTAACCCGTTGAGTTGATGGGCAAAGTAGTCTGCCTTTTCCCGGACAGCGGCGAGGAACGAAGGGTCAGACACGGTCTTTACCACCTCCAGGGCGGCGGCTGCCACAAAAGGGGTCCCGCCAAAGGTGGTTCCGTGGCTTCCCATGGCAAATCCAGCGGCGGCATCGTCAGTTGCAAGCATGGCGCCGATGGGCAGGCCATTGCCCAGGGCCTTGGCAAGGGTCATGATATCCGGTACAACACCGTAGTGTTCATGGGCAAACAGCTCGCCGCTCCGGCCCATGCCCGTCTGGACCTCGTCAAAGATGAGAAGACACCCCGCTTCGCTGCACAGCTGCCGGACCTGTTTCAAATAGTCGGGATCAGCCGGAACCACCCCGCCCTCTCCCTGGACCGGCTCCAGCATCACAGCGCACACCGAGCTGTCCATGCGGGATTTCAAGGCCTCGATGTCGTTGAAGGGAACATGGTCGAACCCGTCAACCAGGGGGGAGAATCCCTGTTTGATCTTGGCCTGGCCCGTTGCCGAAAGGGTGGCCATGGTCCGCCCGTGGAAGGATTTGTCCATTGTGATGATTTTGAAACGGCCGGTTTCGTTTTTTTGACTGAAATACCGCCGGGCAAGCTTGATGGCCGCCTCGTTGGCCTCTGCCCCGGAGTTGGCAAAAAAGACCTTGTCGGCAAAGCTCTTCTCTACGAGGAGCTCTGCCAGTTCCGCCTGGGGTTCGGTGTAGTAGAGATTTGAGACGTGGATGAGTTTTTCGGCCTGCTCGGCCATGGCCCTGACAACCCCCGGATGGCAGTGGCCAAGGCCTGCGACGGCGATGCCGGCCAGAAAATCGGTGTAGGACCTGCCTTTGTCATCCCACAGGGTAGACCCCCGGCCTTTGACAAAAACGGTCTGCTGCCTTGGATAGGTGTTCAGAATATAGTGGTCGGTTTTTTCAAGGGTGTTCATTGCTTGTTCCTTTTATTGTCGCAGACAAGCTGGGTGCCGATGCCGGAATCGGTAAACAGCTCGAGGAGCAGGGCGTGGGGCCTTGTTCCGTTGATGATGTGGGCCTTTCCAACGCCGTTTTCAAGCGCTTCCGAGCAGCACTCCATCTTGGGAATCATCCCCCCCCTTATTTCGCCCCGTCGGATCATGCTCTGCATGGTCTCAGCATCAACGGACGAGATCAGTTTCTCTTGGGGATCAAGGAGGCCGTCAACATCGGTGAGCAGGATGAGGCGTGCCGCATTGAGGGCCGAAGCGACCTTTGAGGCCACCAGGTCGGCGTTGATGTTGTAGGTTTCGTTGTTTCTCCCCGTTCCCACCGGTGCGATCACGGGAATAAACCCGTTGCCGGCAAGGGTGTGGATGATGTCGGTATTGATCTTTGAAACAGCCCCCACCATGCCGGGATCGATGATCTCCGGCGGGGTTTCCCCTTCCTGGTCGCTGAGGATCGTCATCTTTTCGGCAATGATCAGATCCCCGTCCTTGCCTGTCAGCCCGGCGGCCCGGCCGCCGCACCGGTTGATCTTTGAGACGATCTCCTTGTTGACCTTGCCCCCGAGGACCATCTCCACCACATCCATGATCTTGTCATCGGTGTAGCGCATGCCCCTGACAAATCTCGGAACAATGCCCATGGCATCCAGCACCTTGTTGATCTGGGGGCCGCCCCCGTGGACCACAACGGGCTTGAGGCCCACATATTTCAGCAGGGTGATGTCCCTGGCAAAATCCTCCCGGAGCTTTGCATCCACCATGGCGTGGCCCCCGTACTTGACAACGATGGTCTTGCCGGAGAACTCCCGGATGTACGGCAGGGATTCTATGAGTATGTCTGCAACATTCATTTATAAAATATACCTGCTTAAATCTTCGTCCCTGACAATGTCCATGAGCTGCTGCTCCACGAACCGGGCGTCAATGACAATGGTTTTTTCATCCACATCGGGAGCGGAAAAGAGGATCTTTTCCAGCAGCCTCTCCATGAGGGTGTGCAGCCGCCTGGCTCCGATGTTTTCCGTTGCCGCATTGACATCCACGGCAATGTCGGCGATCTTTTCCACGGCATCCTGGGTAAAGGAGAGATCGATATCTTCGGTTCTCAACAAAGCGATGTACTGGAGCACCAGGGCATTTTTCGGCTCGGTGAGGATCTTGACAAACTCGTTTCTGCCAAGGGATTCAAGCTCCACCCGGATGGGAAACCGGCCCTGGAGCTCTGGAATGAGATCCGAGGGCCTGGCCGTGTGAAAGGCCCCTGAGGCGATAAAGAGGATATGGTCCGTCTTGACCGTGCCGTATTTGGTGGGCACGCTGCTTCCCTCGACAATGGGCAGCAGATCCCGCTGAACCCCCTGTTTGGAGACCTCAGGGCCCTGGCTGGACTCTTTTCCGGCAATCTTGTCGATCTCGTCAAGAAAGATGATCCCGGACTGCTCCACGGCGTTTATTGCATCGGAGGTCACCTGCTCCATGTCCACCAAATGGGCCGCCTCTTCCTGGGTGAGAAGCTTCATGGCCTCCTTGACCTTGACCTTGCGCCGTTTTGTGTTTTTCGGCATGAGATTGCCCAGCATCTCCTTCATATTGACCCCCATCTCTTCCATGCCGGTGTTGGAAAAGATCTCAACAATGGGAGAAGTCGAGTCGGAAACGTCCAGGTCCACATACCTCGAATCCAGCTTGCCTTTTTTCAGCATCTTTCTCAGCTTTTCCCGGGTGGAGGACTGGGTGGAGTCGTTGGTAACCAGCTCCAGGTGGGGTTCACTTTCCCTTGCAGAGCCTTGTTCTTCTTCTGTCTTGCCCGATTTGGGCAGCAGCAGGTCAAGGAGCCTCTCTTCGGCAACCCGGGCGGACTTTTCCTGGACAGCGTCCTGCTGGCGTATCTTGAGGTTGTTCACAGTCAATTCCAAAAGATCCCGGATCATGGACTCCACATCCCTGCCCACATAGCCGACCTCGGTGAACTTGGATGCCTCGACCTTGAAAAACGGTGAGTCGGCAAGCTTTGCAAGCCTTCTGGCGATCTCTGTCTTGCCCACACCGGTGGAGCCGATGAGGATGATGTTTTTCGGGGCGATCTCCTCTCTCAGATCATCGGGGACCTGGCGACGGCGCCACCGGTTCCGCAGGGCGATGGCAACGGATTTTTTTGCGTTTTCCTGGCCGATGATATACCGGTCAAGTTCCTTTACAATTTCTGCTGGCTTTAACTCACTCATTTGATATCTCTTCAATGGTAATCTGATGGTTGGTGTATATGCACAGGGAGGCGGCAATTTCCATGGCCTCCTTGACAATGTCAACGGGTGAAAGCTCGGTGTGGTTCATCAGGGCCGTGGCCGCGGCCTGGGCCGATGCACTGCCCGAGCCGATGCTGATAACCCCGTGGTCCGGTTCGATAATATCACCATTCCCCGAGAGAAGATAGGTTTTTGTCTCGTCCGCCGCAATCATCATCGCCTCGAGCCGCCGCAGGTACTTGTCCGTGCGCCATTCCCTGGCAAGCTCCACAGCACTTCGCGTTAAATTGCCGTTGTACTGTTCCAGCCGTTTTTCCAGCTTTTCCGCAAGGTGCAGGGCATCCGCCGTGGCACCGGCAAACCCGGTGATGATCCTGTCATTGTAAATGCGCCTTACCTTTTTGGCCTTGTGCTTTGTCACCGTACTGCCAAGGGTTACCTGGCCGTCACCGGCCACCACCACCCTGCCCTTGCAGCGAAGGGCCAGAATGGTGGTGCCGTGGAAAATATCGTTCATTTTACATCCTTATTGTCTGCTTCTAAACTTAACGTTAACGTGGGATCTTCCTCCCGGGTTCCTATAACCGCCATGAGCAGCGTACTCACAACGAAGATGCGGAGCCAACAGTACTGCGCTGCCCCCAGTTTCACCGTCTTGGATGGCTCCTGTCGTACACCTCCATGAGTTTGTCCGTTGTCAAATGGGTGTAGATCTGGGTGGTGGAGAGGGAGGCATGGCCCAGGATTTCCTGTATTCCCCGCAGATCGGCACCGGCATCCAGCATGTGAGTGGCAAAGGAGTGGCGCAGGGTGTGGGGGGAAACCGGAACATTCAACCGGCACTGATCAACAAGTTTCGACAGAATCCGCCGCATGGACCTGTCGGAAAGCCGGGATCTGTTTTTATTGAGGAACAGGGGCGTGTACCCGGGGCCAAGATTTTCCCTGTAAACGGCAAGAACAGAAGCGGCCCGGTTTCCCATGGGCACGATTCTCTGTTTTTTTCCCTTTCC
Organism: Desulfobacteraceae bacterium; assembly: GCA_046496975.1. Lineage (GTDB taxonomy): Bacteria > Desulfobacterota > Desulfobacteria > Desulfobacterales > Desulfobacteraceae > DATFJZ01. Next base: position 11,307 of record JAWOGI010000119.1, read on the forward strand.
CGTCACCCTTGCCGTCTGGTCACTGAAATCGATATCGGCACCATCCAGCCCTGCCATTTCAGACACCCTCATTCCTGTGGCATAAAACATCTCAAACAAGGCACAATTGCGTTTTTCAAGAAGTGTGTCCGACTTCATGGAGTCCAGAAGCCGGAACAGATCATCTATGGTTAAAAAATCCGGGATCTTTCTATCCGCCCTTGGCCGGGGCATGGCATCGGCCGGATTGACCTCCAGATCTTTTGTTTTGACAAGGTAGTCACAAAACGATTTCACCGCAGAGAGTTTTCTCGAGCTGCTCCTCTTGTTGAGTCCCCTCTTGTATAAAAACGCCATGTACTCCCGGACAAGACTCTGTTTTCCGGTGTTGACAATCTTCAAAAACGAGGTGTCCCGATCTTCGTCTTTCCGGGGGGTTGGCAGGCAGAAGGCCATGAACTCCAGGACATCACGGCTGTATGCCGCAACGGTGTGACGGGAAAACCCTTTTTCCGCGTAAAGTGTCTGTTTGTACCGTTCGATCAGCATCTTAAATTCTGTTTCTATCTCCCCATTAGCTTCTCACAAGCTGCATCTGTTTCATCACCATCTTGACATCATCCCACACGGCTCTTTTCTTTGACGGCTCCCGAAGCAGCAGACCCGGGTGAAATGTGGCCATCACCTTTGTGCGGCTGTAGTCGTGGAACCTGCCCCTGACCCGGGCGACATCGGCCCGGGGGCCCAGCACCGACCGGGCAGCCAGCTCTCCAAAGGTGAGGATCACCCCGGGGTTAACCCGGTCCACCTTGGTTCTGATTTCATGGACAACCGCGGAAGGGAGGGGGCCGGACCGGGGCAGTTCCGACGGGAAAAAACCGGCTGCAAACACCGTCTTTCTTGTCAATCCCATGGCCTGGACGATCTTGACCAGCAGTTCACCTGCCGGCCCGGCAAAGGCATCCTTGCTTTTTCCCCCGCTGTTTTCCCCGTCACAAAGCTCGGTGAGAATGAAAAGCCCTGCCCCGGGATCTCCCTGTTCACTGATAAAAAATCGTTCTTCCCGGGCAGCTGTCTCTGTTCCACCTCCGGCTGAAACGTCAAGGGCCCTGATCTTGTCGACGGATGCCCGGGAAATGTCCAGTACCGGTGCCCCCATGGCTTTCCGAAACTCAAAATAGCCGGCCGCAGCGCTGACAACCTTCAAAAATTCCTGCTGAACTGAAGCCGCCCCGTTCTCCATTGAAAATCCACTCCTGTTTTGTCCCCGATGTTCGCTTTTAAAGATGGCCGATGTTATGACCAAACCCCTTTCGATGGTCGCAAGCTCCCGGGAAGATCAGGCCTGCCTTTTTGTGGTTGCACCTATCCTTGGAACAATGGCGTCAAGGAGTTTGTGAGCAATTTCCCGTTTTTCCAGCAGGGGAAGATCTATTACCTCTCCATCCCTGAAAAAGAGCTTGACCTTGTTGGTGTCAACTTGAAACCCCGAGTCCGGAACCCCGACAAGATTGGCAGCAATCATGTCCAGGTTCTTTTTCTTCATCTTAGCAAGGGCGTTGTTCTCAAGGTCGTCGGTTTCTGCGGCAAATCCTGCCACAAACTGGTCTCTCTTTTTTTCGCCAACGGCCTTTAAAATGTCCAGATTTTCCGTCAGGGCAAGAAAGATGCCCTCCTGGTTCTGGTTTTGTTTTTTTATCTTTTTCTCTTCTGCCGCTGCCGGCCGGTAATCGGCAACGGCCGCCACCTTGATGACAATATCCGCCGTTTCCATCCTGGAGAGGATGGCATCGGCCATGTCAGCGGCGGTCTCCACATTGATTCTGTCAACACCAAAGGGAGGCTCCAGCATCACAGGGCCGGAAACCAGAGTAACGGCGGCGCCTCTTTTTTCAGCGGCATCGGCAAGGCAGTACCCCATCTTCCCCGACGAGTGGTTGCTGATATACCTGACAGGGTCGATGGCCTCCCTTGTGGGGCCGGCGGAAATGAGAACGTTTTTTCCCCTTAGATCCTTTCGGGTCAATGCGTGCACCACCCTGTCAAAGATCAGCCGGGGGTCAGGCAGTCGCCCCGCCCCCGAGGTTTTGCAGGCAAGCTCCCCGGTTCCCGGTTCCACAATGACAAACCCGTCGTCTTCCAGGATATCGAGGTTCCTCTGCACTGCCCTGTTGTCGTACATGTTGGTGTTCATGGACGGACAGATGATCCGTTTGGAGGTCACCGCCAGGATCATGGTGGACAGGGCATCATCGGCAATGCCCGCGGCCATTTTCCCGATACAGTTTGCCGTTGCCGGAGCGATCACAAAAACATCGGCCTGTTCGGCCCAGTCAATGTGCCGGACAGAAGCGTCTTCTCCTTGAAAAAGGTCCACACAAACGCTGTTTTCCGAAAGCACCCGGAAGGTCATCTCGCTGACGAACTCCCGGGCCGCCCTGGTCATGACCACCCTTACGCAGGCTCCGGCCTTTTTAAACAGCCGGAGCAGTTCAACGGCCTTGTACGCGGCAATGCCGCCGGTAACACCAAGAACAATGTTTTTGTTTTCAAGAGTCATAACGATCCGGCAGGGGAATTCCCCCTCCGCCTTTTTATAAGAAAGTCGTGGTGCGCCGGCAGCCGATCCGGGTTTTGCCCTCCGCTCATGGAGCCAAGGCTCCTCTTCGAGTCACGCAGTCCGTCCATGGGCTGCTCCGAGGTGAGCGGCAGCTCCTCCGGAGGGACTTCACTGTTTGGGTTTTTAACTGTACCATGGCACAGGATAATCTAAATCTGGAAAATAGAACAGAGAAAACTTTCCCATGGTAAAGAAAACCGGCTTTTTCTGGCCGGCCGTTGTCAAAAAGGCCCGTTTTGCGGTAAGAAAAAGGCTGGCACAGCTCTTGCTGTCTGTTCTTTACCAGAAAAGACACACAAGCCATTCAAGTTCAATTATTTACAAGGAGGTCATACTATGGAGATGAAAAACATTGTCGTACTGGGTGCCGGGATCATGGGGGCAGGTATTGCCCAGTGTGCCGCCCAGGCGGGTTTCAACGTAACATTGAGGGATATGGAAGAGCGGTTTGTTGAAAACGGGCTCACCACCGTCAAAACCAATCTGGACAGGGCCGTGGCCAGGAAAAAG
>JAWOGI010000017.1:0-5027 GCA_046496975.1 Desulfobacteraceae bacterium
AGGAGGCAGGAAAATGACCAGGAGGAGTGTCGCCAGTATCGCCAGTGTTGTTGGTTTTGCTGTCTTGGTCTCTTTTCTGTGGCTCTTTTTCTGTCCTTCCAGTGCGCCGGCCGCCACCGGCAAGCAGCGGTACATTGCCGCAGACCAATGCTACAAGCAGCTTCGCAACAGCCCGACCAAACAGAAATACCGGGAAAACTGGCTGAAGTGCATCGACAAATACCAGGCCGTATACAGCCGGGACCCTTCCGGCCCATGGGCTGCCGCAGGCATGTACCGGTCTGCCCAGCTCTACCTGGAGCTGTACAAACGTTCCTTTCGCGTCCAGGACAGGGCCGAGGCCGTTGATCTCCTCAAACGGATCGAAAACCGCTACCCTTCCAGCGCTTATCGGGCACGGTCACGGCATCTTCTGGCATCCATTGTCCAGGAAAAGAAAAAAGCGGCCGAAAAAAAGATTTCCCGGTACAGCTCGGGAACAAAGATTGTCAAGCCCAACCCGGACCTTCAGCCCAAGCCGCCAAACCTGGATTCTGCCAGAACGGATGCCGCCAGCTCCGCTGCCGACTCCCGGAAAAAACCGAAAAAAACCTACGGGAAAACCCCGGAAAAAGGGGACAGAAACACCAGCACCGGTGACGACACCCTGGTCACCGACCTTCGTTTCTGGTCCAATCCCGATTATACCAGGGTTGTCATTGACGCCTCCGGGGAGAGCAGCTTCAACCACAGGCTGCTGAACAAGGACCCTGCCATCAACCAGCCCCAGCGGCTCTATGTGGACCTTGACAATTCACGCATCGGCAAAAACCTGCCCCGGCGCACGGCCATCAACGACGATCTGCTTCTCCAGGCCAGGGCCGGCCAGCACACCCCCCATTCGGTCCGGGTTGTCGTGGATATCAAATCCTTTAACGACTACAAGATCTTCTCCCTGAAAGACCCGTACCGGGTGGTCATCGACGTGTGGGGCACAGGGTCCGGCAAACAGACCAAAGTTGCCGGCAGTGATTCCGGTCTCTCAAAGGACGATGCCCGCTCGTCTGCCATTGCCAAGCAGTTTGCCCTGGGGGTGAGGCGCATTGTCATCGATCCGGGGCACGGGGGGAAAGATCCCGGGGCCCCGGGGTATCTCAAGGGAGTGTGGGAAAAGGACGTGGTGTTAAAGCTCGCCAAAAAGCTTGCCCAGCGGATGCGGGACCGCCTCAAGTGCGAGGTGATCCTGACCCGGTCCCGGGACCGTTACCTCACCCTGGAAGAGCGGACGGCCATTGCCAACACCAAAAATGCCGACCTGTTCATCTCTTTGCACTGCAACGCATCAAGGAATCGGAAACTGGCCGGGTTCGAGACCTACTACCTCAACCTGGCAACGGACGACCAGTCCATCACCGTGGCGGCCAGGGAGAATGCCACATCGAGGAAGAACATCAGCGATCTCGATTCCATTCTCAACGATCTGATGAAAAACGCCAAAATCAATGAATCATCGAGGCTGGCCACCGTGGTGCAGAGCGCCCTTTTCAACGGGATGAAGAAAAAATACTCGGGAATAAAGGACCTCGGGGTGAAGCAGGCTCCGTTTTACGTGCTCCTGGGAGCAAGGATGCCGTCGGTACTCATCGAAGCCTCGTTTTTAAGCAACAAGCTGGAATGCAAACGCCTCGTCAACAGCCGATACCAGGCCCATGTATGTGATTCCATCATTGACGGGGTTGAAAAGTATATCAAAGAATTATAACCTGGGGTCAGGCCTGACCCCGTTTTGTCACACAACACAACGGAGGAAAAAATGGATTTTGAAAATCTCGTTCTTGACATCGAAAACAGTATTGCAATTCTTTACTTTAACCGGCCCAAGGCGTTGAACGCCCTGAACGAAGCACTGCTTACCGAGTTCGCAACGGCCCTTGACCAGATTGAAGCCAACAGGGACATCCGTGCCCTTGTGCTCACCGGAACCGGTGAAAAAGCCTTTGTGGCAGGGGCGGACATCTCCGAACTTGCCAAGATGAATCCCCTCCAGGGAAAGACCTTTTCCGCCACAGGCCAGAAGCTCTTCTCCCGGCTGGAAAACCTTCCCATTCCCGTGATCGCCGCCGTCAACGGCTTCGCCCTGGGGGGCGGCACCGAGGTTGCCCTTGCCTGCGATTTCATCTACGCATCGGAAAAAGCCTCTTTCGGTCTTCCCGAAATCACCCTGGGCATCATTCCCGGATTTGGCGGCACCCAGCGGCTGACAAAAATTGTCGGCACCAACATGGCCAAGGAGATGATCTTTACCGGCAAGATCATCGGTGCTGACAGGGCCAGGGAGATCGGCCTTGTCAACAAGGTGTCAAAACCCGAGGCCCTCATGGAGGATGTGATGAAATGCGCCGGGAAGATGGCCTCCATGGGCTGTGTGGCCCTCCGGGCGGCCAAAGAATCCGTCTCCGCCGGCCAGAACCTGGAAATCGACACGGGCTGCATCATCGAAAACGACGCCTTTGCCGTCTGCGCCACAAGCCCCGACGCCAAGGAGGGAACCAGCGCGTTTCTTGAAAAGAGAAAACCCGAATTCAAGGGAACCTTTGACAACTGATCCCGGTTTTACAAAAATGCGCTGAAAAATTTCAAGGAAAACAACTCATGCCCATCTACAACATGGATTTCGAAACAATGCCAAGGGAGGCGTTGAGCGCCATCCAGCTCAACCGTCTCAAGTCGACCCTGGAAAGGGTCTACGCCACAGTCCCCTTTTACAGGGAAAGCTTTGACAAGGCCGGGATCACCCCTTCTGACATCAAATCCCTGGATGATCTGAAACGCATCCCCTTTACCACCAAGCAGGACCTCCGGGACAACTACCCCTACGGGATGTTTGCCGTTCCCATGGAAAACGTGGTGCGCATCCACGCCTCGTCGGGAACCACAGGCACTCCCACCGTTGTGGGATACACCAGAAGGGACATCGACACCTGGGCGCGCCTCATGGCCAGAAGCCTTTCCGCCGGCGGGGCCACCAGCCGGGACATCCTCCACAACGCCTACGGCTACGGGCTCTTCACCGGAGGCCTCGGGGTTCACTACGGGGCGGAAAAACTCGGCGCTTCGGTTATTCCCGTCTCCGGCGGCAACACCAACCGCCAGATCATCATCATGAGGGATTTCAAGCCCACCATCCTCACCGGCACCCCCTCGTACATCCTCCACCTGGCCGAAGTTGCCGAGGAGATGGGGGTCTCGTTCAAGGATCTCAACTTCAAGGCGGGCATCTTCGGCGCCGAGCCCTGGTCCGAGGACATGCGAAGCGAGCTGGAAGAGAAACTCAACCTCAAGGCCATCGACATCTACGGCCTCAGCGAGATCATGGGCCCCGGGGTTTCCATCGAGTGCCACGAGGCCCAGAAGGGTCTGCACATCTTTGAAGATCACTTCATCCCCGAGATCATCGATCCTGACACGGGAGAGCCCCTTCCCTACGGAGAGCCCGGCGAGCTGGTCTTTACCTCCATCACCAAGGAGGCCTTTCCCATTATCCGGTACCGTACCCGGGACATCACCACCCTCAACCCCGAGCCCTGCATCTGCGGCAGAACCCACGTGCGCATGAACAAGGTCTCCGGCCGCACCGACGACATGCTGATCATCCGGGGGGTCAATGTCTTCCCCTCCCAGATCGAGTCGATCCTCATGAAGAGCAATGAAGTGCAGCCCCATTACCAGCTCGTGGTTGACAGGGCGGACAATCTTGATACACTGACGGTCAGGGTGGAGGTCCGGGAGGAGTTCTTTTCCGACGAGATCAAGGCCCTCCAGAACCGTGAGACAAAAATTGCCAAGGATATCAAAGAATATCTCGGTGTTTCGGCCAGGATAAAGCTGGTGGAACCCAAGACCATTGAACGAAGCCAGGGCAAGGCCGTCAGGGTTATTGACAATAGAAAAAAATAACAAGGAGGTATCAAAGATGAGGCTGGAACAGATATCTATATTTTTAGAAAACAAGGAAGGACGACTTGCCGAGGTGACGGCCATCCTGAGGAACGCCGATGTCAACATAAGGGCCCTATCCCTTGCCGACACAACGGATTTCGGTGTTTTGCGCATCATTGTCAACAAGGTGCAGAAGGCCGAAGATGCCTTGAGAAAAGAAGGATTTACCGTTGGAAAAACCAATGTGCTCGCCGTTAAGGTTGACGACACTCCGGGCGGGCTGAACAATGTGCTGGACCCGCTGACCAACCAGGGCATCAATGTGGAGTACATGTACGCCTTTGCCAACGCCAAGAGCGACAGCGCCATCATGATCTTCCGGTTTGACGATCTTGACAAGGCCATCGCCATCCTGGAGGAGCAGTCCATCACCTTTCTCCGGGCCGAAGAGGTGTATAACATGTAAGGGTGCCAGGGGTCAGGCTTTGCTGCCTGCTGCCCCTTCGAGCTCGACGGAGGAGGGGCAGCAATGTTGGCCGAAGTTATGATTAAGTCCTCATCAATTAAGTGAATGGTAAACAGCTTCGGTTCTATCCAATCAGAATGGAATCCGTCCTGTTTACTACCTTCGGGGATAAGGCCCCGTTTGTTTTTGCGTTCTCTTAAACGTTCGCCATCCACAACAATCAGTACCCGTTGCCCTTCAAGTCGACTGGACGTTTCATTCTCCAGTAATCGGGTCACCTTGTCCGGAAGTTCTGTGCTACCAATTTCTGAAACCAGCCGTATGATATTGTTTTTACTCATTTCCACTCCCTCATGCTTGAGAATCTGAGAGGCAATGTCGAAAGAAGGCGCTAACACCGCATATTGAAATGCACGAAAGGCCAGGCTTGGTTCCACCTTATGAACAAATCCCATGAGAGATAGGAGTAGATGTTCTCCTCTGTTTTGTGATCCTCGCTTTTTACGTCCTCTTTTGGGAGCAGCCTTGAAAAAAAACGGTCTTCTGATATCAATTTTTGTTCCAGTCGGTAAAATGATTTACACGTTTTGGTATGATACAAATTTAAGCCCTTTTTTGTAAATTAAAACGCCTTTGCTATATT
>JAWOGI010000057.1:0-3568 GCA_046496975.1 Desulfobacteraceae bacterium
GGCAATACCCCGAATCGGCTGCCGGGATTACACGACTTTCATATAAACAAATAACAGATAACACATAAATTACAAATTCAAATAGAAAAATAATCAAACCGCGTTAAAATACGTCGTTTCGTGGAGCAAGCCTGACCCTCCCGGCCCATGGCCGATGTTATGGTCAAGGCCTCAACTTTTTTGCATCGCTCTGTTCATCGTCAGAAAATCGCCCTATTCGAAAGTTAAGATAACAATGGGAACACTTGTGTCCGGGGGAAAATCAAAGATTTCCGGTCTTGTCGGAACGTGATCATGGCCTCTGTTTTTTAAGATAAACATAATTTGGGGTTGACTTTGCCTTTTCATTAGAGCATCTATAAAGAGATTTTTTTGAATAGGTGGCAATTTCAGGCTCTGACTCCGTGCAAAACAGCCAATGGGGGAAATTTGTGTTCCTGAATGTGAAGTCAATTTGTAATCAACAGGGAGGGTAAATGAAGGTAACAAGAATTGATCATCTCGGCATTGCAGTAAACAGCATTGACAAGGGAAAAAATTTCTGGACAGATGTCCTGGGCATGGAGTTTGCCGGAACAGAGACGGTGGATGCCCAGAAAGTGACCACCGCATTTTTACCTGTTGGCGAAAGCGAGATTGAACTTCTTGAGTCAACCTCTCCTGATGGGCCCATTGCCAAGTATCTCGAGAAGAAAGGCGAGGGCATTCAGCATGTCGCCCTGGGAGTTGAAAATATTGAAGAGGCCCTTGAAGAGCTGAAGGAAAAGGGAATTCGGCTTATCGATGAAACACCGCGAAAGGGTGCTGGAGGGGCAAAAATCGCCTTTCTCCATCCCAAAGCCACCTCCGGCGTTCTTGTGGAGCTTTGCCAGCGGGATTGAAAAAAACGAAGGTTTACGAGAGCAAAACCCCATGGCAACACAACTTTTATATAACCGGCATGGCCGGCCCATGGTCGTCGAACCGGCCACAACGAAGAATGAAACGCCGCCAACGGCAAGTCTTTGGCGAGCGTTTCTTATAAAACGACCATGAACAGCGTGCTCACAACAAACCATGAAAGCCGTCAGCCGTCAGTAACCAGCAGGAATTTACTGGAAGCTGATAACTGATAACTGAGTACTGAAGGCTGATGGCTTTCTTATAAATTAAAATAAAACAAGGAGCCTGTATGTCAAAAAAAACGGATATTGATACCTGGAAAACCATGGCTGAAAAAGAGCTCAGGGGTAAAACCATGGACTCCCTTGAGAAGAAAACCCCCGAGGGTATCACAACAAAACCCCTTTACACGGCAGAAGACCTTGACCGGGTGGAGTTCAAGGATTCCATCCCGGGGAAAGAGCCCTTTGTCCGGGGACCCCGGGCAACCATGTACACCGGACGGCCCTGGACCATACGGCAGTATGCCGGCTTTTCCACGGCAAAAGAGTCCAACGCCTTCTACCGCAGAAACCTGGCCGCCGGCCAGAAGGGACTTTCCGTGGCCTTTGATTTGGCAACCCACAGGGGGTACGACTCGGATCATCCCAGGGTGTCAGGGGATGTGGGCAAGGCCGGGGTGGCCGTGGATTCCGTGGAGGACATGAAGATCCTCTTTGACCAGATTCCCCTGGACAAGATGTCCGTCTCCATGACCATGAACGGGGCTGTCCTTCCCATCCTTGCCGGGTATATTGTTGCCGCGGAAGAGCAGGGGGTCGAGCACGAGCAGCTCATGGGAACCATTCAGAACGATATTCTCAAAGAGTACCTCACCCGGAACACCTATATCTATCCCCCCACTCCCTCCATGCGGATCATCTCGGACATTATCGGGTACTGCTCGGAAAACATGCCCAAGTTCAACACCATCAGCATCAGCGGATACCACATGATGGAGGCGGGGGCCGATTCCGTGCTCCAGACGGCCTTTACCCTGGCAGACGGCCTTGAGTATGTCAAGGCGGCCATCGAGGCGGGGCTTGACATCGATTCCTTTGCCCCCAGGCTTTCGTTCTTTTTCGGCATCGGCATGAACTTTTTCATGGATGCGGCCATGCTCAGGGCGGCCCGGTTTCTCTGGGCGGAGCTCATGGATCGGTTCAACCCGAAAAATCCCAAATCCAAGATGCTGAGAACCCACTGCCAGACCTCGGGGTGGTCCCTGACCCAGCAGGATCCCTACAACAACATCATACGCACCACCCTGGAGTGCATGTCCGCTGTTCTCGGCGGCACCCAGTCCCTCCACACCAACTCCTTTGACGAGGCAGTGGGCCTGCCCACGGAAACCTCGGCACGAATTGCACGAAACACCCAGATCATTGTCCAGGAAGAGTCCAGGGTGTGCGATGTGGTGGATCCTCTGGGCGGCTCCTACTATGTCGAGTCCCTGACCCAGAACATCATCGACGAGGTGCGAAAGATCATCCAGGAGATTGACGACCTTGGCGGCATGGCCAAAGCCATCGAGACCGGCATGCCCAAGATGCGCATCGAAGAGGTGGCGGCCAAGCGGCAGGCCAGGATCGACCTGGGAGATGATGTGATTGTCGGGGTGAACAAGTACCAGGTCGATGACGAAACCCCCATGGATGTGCGGGAAGTCTCCGACGATGTCCGCCTGGAGCAGGTGGAACGTCTGGAAAAGATCAGACAAGAGCGGGACCAGCAGGCCGTGGACAAGGCCCTCGGTGATTTGACCGAGGCCTGCAAAAGCGGTGGCAACCTCCTTGAAGCCTGCCTGCCTGCGGTGAGGGCCCGGGCCTCTGTGGGGGAGATCTCCGATGCCATGGAAGAGGTCTTTGGCCGGTTTGTCGCCACCACCCAGTGCATCTCCGGTGTTTATGCGGCTGAATTCGGTGACTCGGAGATCCTCTCCTCCCTTAGAAAGCGCACGGAGAATTTTGAAAAGAGCAGCGGCAGAAGGCCGCGGATTCTGTTGACAAAAATGGGACAGGACGGCCACGACCGGGGTGTCAAGGTCATTGCCACGGCCTATGCCGATGTGGGCTTTGATGTGGATATCAGCCCCATGTTCCAGACCCCTGAGGAAGCGGCCAGGATGGCCGTGGAAAATGATGTGCACGTGGTAGGGGTCTCCAGCCTGGCAGCAGGACACAAAACCCTGGTGCCGGCCCTGGTTGCGGCCTTGAAAGATCAGGGGGCAGAGGATATCAAAGTTGTGGTGGGGGGCATCATCCCTCCGGGGATCACCGGCGAGTTCCACGCGACCGAAGAGCGGACGAGCAACCTCGCGGACAACATCGTCTTCCTGCGCCACGTCGAGTACCGGGGCGAGATGCGGAAGGTCATCGGGACGCTCAAGATGCGGACGAGCGACTTCGAGCGACGGCTCCGGGAGTTCGAGATAACGGCGGACGGGATCCGGCTCGGAGAGCCGCTCCCGCAGCTTCGGGGGATCCTCACCGGGACGCCGGACTGGGACGACTCCGACCGGCGAGGCGAAGACGCCGACCGGCCGGACGGCGCTGACGACGGACAAGCGTAAGTAACGTCGAACCGACAACGAGACAACGACGGGTCACCGCGCGGAGTCGTGCGCGCGGTCGACGGAGACGCGGAC
>JAWOGI010000093.1:0-4514 GCA_046496975.1 Desulfobacteraceae bacterium
CACCGGCTTTGATGTAATCGATGATTTTCTCGACAGCCTCCAGGTACTCGGCCCTGGAGAAATTGGAGGTCAGACCTGCTTGTTTGATCAGCCCCTCATTGTCTCCTGCCGTTCTCTCTTTGTCATGCCCGGAACACTCCTGACAATCGGAATTTGACGGCCGGGGGCTTTCTGGTTCACCCTGCAGCGGCGGCTCTGACCTCTCCAGGCCGGACAACTTCTCGAAAAAAGCGTTTTTCACCCTGTGGGCCCGGTTCACAGGTTCGTCGCTGTCATCCCCGGCAGCCACCACCGGTATGGAAAGGGAGAGCCGGTCCTGGCGCTTGTCCAGGGTAAGAATCAGGGAGGGGGAAAAGAGGAGAAGATCGGGCAGGCCCCGGTCCATGCAGGTTCTGGGAAGGGTTTCAATGCGGTTTTTCAGATCATAGGAAAAATATCCGAACAGGCCGGCGGCCACCGGAAGGCCGGAATCAGCTTCCTTCAGGGTGAACCGATCGGTCACCCGGCCAACGGCATCAACGGGATCACACCGGAACGAGGTGTGATCCCCGAGGCACTCCACGGCCAGGTTGTCGCCCTTGCCCGTCATGGTGAACCAGGGCAGGGCAGCAAGGATGTGGTACCGGGCGGAATCCAGGTCTGTTCCGCTCAACAGAACAACCGTCCCCTTCTTTTCTGCAAACAGCCCGGCAATGGCCTCAAAGGAGTGGGATGTCTCAACCCTGCAGGTGTGAACCCCCTGAATACGGGGAAGGGTACCGAAAAAATCGACCAACAGACAGGACTCCCTCTTCTACCTGAGAAAAGGATTCATCTGTTTTTCCCGGCCGATGGAGCTTTCAGGACCGTGACCCGGATGAACCGTTGTGCTGTCATCAAAACTGAGAAGCTTCTCCTTGATACTGGCAATCAGGGTGTCAAAGTCTCCGCCGGGCAGATCGGTTCTTCCAATGGAGCCGGCAAAGAGGGTGTCCCCCACAAACAGATGACCCGGGGTGGAAAGGCAGATTCCGCCCCTGGAATGGCCCGGGGTGTGGAGAACCTTTAACTGGATAGTGCCAAAGGAGACGGTGGCGCCGTCTTCCAGGTATTTGTCCGCCCCGGGTGAATTCTCCGCTGAAAGGCCAAACCCTGCAGCGGCCGTGCTGAGTTCTGCCAGCATGGGCTCGTCATCGGGGTGAATCATCAGGTCGGCTTTTGTCACCTCTTTCATCCGCTTGTTGGCCCCCACATGGTCAAAATGGCCATGGGTATTGATGATGGCCGTCACCTTCAAACCGGATTGGGAAAGCTTTACAAGGATCTTGTCCGGATCTCCGCCGGGATCGATAACCACGGCCTCTTTTGTCTTTTCACATCCCAAAATATAGCAGTTTGCCATAATCGGACCAACTTCAAGGCTCTCAATAATCAAAACGACCTCCCTTTGATGACAAATTACAAGTTACAAGTTACACTCCCTAGTGATAAACTCTCATAACCTGTTGATATCATCATGGTATAAAATTCAAATCTCAAATCATCACAGGTTCTTCTCGGAAATCCGGATGCGGTCAAGCACACCGTTAATAAACGGGCCTGTGTTTCGCGAACCGAACCGTTTCCCCAAATCCACGGCCTCGTTAATCGAAACCGATGCCGGGATATCCGGGCAGTACAAGAGCTCGTAAACGGCCATGCGCAGAATGTTTCTGTCCACAACAGGCATCCGGGACACTTTCCAGTTTTTAGAAGCCCGGTTGATCATCCCATCCATCCCGGACCCCCTGGCAAGCACGCCATTCACAAGATCAAGAAAAAACGGCGAGATGTGCTCGTCTGCCGTTTTCTCAAAATTGCTGCAGAAAAGGCTCAGCAGTTCTTCGGGGTCTTCCCTGATAACATCGAAAAAACAGAGGGCCTGGAGGGCAAGCTCCCGGGCCTGGCTGCGGTATCTCATCCCTGTTTTGCCCTGTCCATGTCTGCCATGAGGTTTGCCATCTCAATGGCGGAAAGAGCCGAATCAAATCCCTTGTTGCCCGCCTTTGTACCGGCCCGTTCAATGGCCTGCTCAATGGAATCCGTCGTGAGTATCCCGAAGATCACCGGAAGACCGGAATCCAGGGAGACAGTGGCAATGCCCTTGGAGACCTCGGCACACACATAGTCGTAGTGGGAGGTGGCTCCCCTGATCACGGCGCCCACACAGATGATGGCATCAAACTTTCCGGCATCTGCCATTTTTTTCGCTGCCAGGGGAATCTCAAAGGCCCCGGGCACCTTGACAAGGGTGATGTCCTCCTGGGCGGCTCCGCTCCGGGTCAGTGCGTCCATGGCACCGCTGACAAGCTTTTCTGTAATAAAATCATTAAATCTTGCGGAAATAATGCCGAATTTCTTCCCCTTTGCCCCAAGGGAGGCTTCAATAACATGGGCCATTGTTTTTATCCTTTTTTGTAAGAAAGCCATCAGCCTTCAGTAATCAGCCTTCAGTAATCAGTAATCAATAAGCAGCTTCCGGTAAATCCCTGCTGGTTACTGCCGGCCGACGGCTGACGCTTTCATGGTTTGTTGTGAGCGCGCTGCTCATGGCCGTTATACCATCACGGTCGTGCCATCAGCTGATATGAAAGGTGTGGCCCATTTTGAGCTGCTTGCACCTGAGATACCCCTTGTTGTACTGGTTGGGCTCGATCTCGATGGGAACCTGGGCGACAACACTCAATCCGTAGCCTTCAAGGCCGACCATTTTTTTGGGGTTGTTGGTCATCAATTTCATCTTTCGGACACCAAGGTCAACCAGGATCTGGGCCCCGATACCGTAATCCCGCATGTCGGCGTCAAATCCAAGCTTTTCATTGGCCTCGACGGTGTCAAGCCCCTGCCGCTGGAACTCATAAGCCTTGAGCTTGTTCACCAGGCCGATCCCCCGGCCCTCCTGCCTGAGGTAGAGAATCACGCCGCTGCCGGCTTTGTCCATCACCTCCATGGCCTTGTGGAGCTGCTCCCCGCAGTCGCACCGGCACGACCCGAAGATATCCCCTGTCATACATTCGGAATGGACCCTGACCAGTATCTCCTGGTCCGGATCAACCTCTCCTTTCACCAGGGCGATGTGGGTGAGGTTGTCCAGGTCGTTCTCATAGGCGATAATCCGGAAATCCCCGCCGAATTCCGTTGGAATAACCGTTTCCGCAGCTTTTCTGACAAAGGATTCGTTCTTGAGTCTGTACTCCACAAGATCGGCAATGGTGCAGATGCCGATATTGTGCTTTTCACTGAACTCTTCCAGGGCAGGCCGCCTGGCCATGGTTCCGTCATCATCCATGATCTCGCAGATCACCCCTGCCGGCTTGAGTCCTGCCAGTCGGGCAAGATCCATGGAGCCTTCGGTCTGGCCGATCCTTACAATGACCCCCCCTTTTCTTGCCCGCAGAGGAAAGATGTGGCCCGGCCTTGCCAGATCCGCCGCAGTGACCCCGTCGGCAACAGCCGTCTTGATGGTGGTGGCCCGGTCCGCCGCGGAAATTCCCGTGGTAACGCCTTTTTTGGCCTCGATGGAGACGGTGAACCCCGTTTCATACTGGGAGGTGTTGTTTTCCACCATCATGGGCAGTTCCAGCTTGTCTGCCATGTCGCCGGTGAGGGAGAGGCAGATAAGCCCCCGTCCGTATTTGGCCATGAAATTGATCGCCTCGGGGGTGACAGCCTCGGCCGCCATGGTCAGATCCCCTTCGTTCTCACGGTCCTCGTCATCCACCAGTATAACCATACGACCGGCTTTAATCTCTTCAATTGCTTTTTCAATGGTAATCAGCGGCATTGTTTTCTATCTCACTCCTTGTTACTGCGGCACTCCTGCCATTTATCAGGGTCAGGCTTGCTTGTTTATCGTTATTGTTTCTGGTTTCCCCCCATGGAACAGGCCCATGCCGGTTATAAGAAACCATTTTTTGCAAGCAGGTCCATGCTGACGCTCTCTTTCGGATCTCCTGACCCTGCTAGTCTGCTCCCCATGGCGGTTCGGGTAAATTTTTTCACGTATTTGCCGATCATGTCCGTTTCGATATTGACAACATCCCCGATTTTTTTTCCGCCAATGGTTGTGATCTTTGCCGTATGGGGAATAACGCTCACCTCAAAATCGTGGTCTGAGCATCTGTTGATGGTAAGACTGATTCCGTCCATGGCCACGGATCCCTTTTCGATCATTTCATCGGCCAGGGAACGGGCCACTTCAACGGTGATGATAACGGCGTTGCTCATTTTTTTCAGGGAGGTGATGGTGCCGGTACCGTCTATGTGACCCGAGACCAGGTGACCGTCCAGGCGGTCGGAGAGCCTCAAGGCCCTTTCGATGTTCACCACGGCACCGGGCTTAAGATCTTTGAAACCGGTGCGGGAAACGGTCTCAGGCGCCATGTCCACCTCAAAAGAGTTTTTTCCCAGGGTAACCACGGTTAGGCAGGCACCATTGACGGCTATGGAGTCACCGATACTGGTTCCGTCAAGCTCTATCCCGGTCTCAACGGCAA
>JAWOGI010000159.1:0-12955 GCA_046496975.1 Desulfobacteraceae bacterium
CCCCGAATCGGCTGCCGGGATTACACGACTTTCATATAAAAATAATGATAAATTGAGAGAAATTATGTTTTTCAAAAAAAAGCCCCTGTGGGGAAAAAAAAAGAAGCTCAAGACAAGTTATGACGCAGTGATCATCGGCGGCGGGCTCCACGGCCTTGCAACGGCGTACTATCTGGCAAGGGAACACGGAATGAGAGATGTTGCCGTTCTTGAAAAAAAGCATATCGGGTTTGGCGGGGCCGGAAGAAACACCGCCATTGTCCGGGCCAACCAGAGGACCCGGTATAATGTCCCCCTGTACAAGGAGGCCCTGGATCTCTGGCCGGTTTTGACAAAAGAACTGGACTACAACCTGATGTTCAACAACTGCGGCAACCTCAATCTCATGCACAGCGAGGCTGCCATGAAAGCGGCTCGGATGAACGTGGCCACCGCCCAGTTCCTCGGTGTTGAAAGCCATTTGATCGATGCCAAAGAGGCAAAAGCGCTGGTGCCTGCCCTGAACATCAACGACGATATCACCTTTCCCGTCCACGGGGCCATGTTCCACCCCCCCGGGGGCATTGTCCGCCACGATGCGGTGGTGTGGGGGCTGGCAAAGGGGGCGGCAGCCCATGGAGCCGAGATACACCAGCACACCGAAGCTTTGGCAGTGAACACCCAAGAGGGGAGGGTTACGGGGGTCGAGACCAGCCGGGGGCGAATCACCACGAAAAAGGTTCTGATCTCCGCCGGCGGGTATTCCGCCGCACTGATTTATGCCATGCTGGGGATCAAGCTTCCCATCAGTGTGCTGACCATCCAGGCCATGGTGACCCAGCCGGTCAAACCGCTGCTGGACCACGTGGTCTCCTCCGGGGCCTACCACTGCTACGCCAACCAGACCCTCAAGGGGGAGATCGCCACCGGGGCCCACATGGATCCCTGGCCCAACTACACCACCCTGACCACGGCCCGGTACATCAAGCACCAGGCCGAGGCCCTGTCGGAATTCCTTCCCTGCCTGCGGGGTCTTCGGTTCATGCGCCACTGGGGGGGGCTTGCCGACATGACCCCGGACATGGCGCCGATCATGGACGGCAACGACCATGTGGAGGGCTTTTTCATGGACTGCGGCTGGGGCTATTTCGGATTCAAATCCTGCTCTGCCGTGGGAAAATACATGGCCCGGTTCATGGCCGAAGACCGGGTTCCCGACATCTTGAAACCCTTTACCCTGAGACGGTTTGAGCAGCACCGGCTCATGGGTGAAACCGCAGCCCTTGTCAATTATACGGCTGACAATTGAAATAGAGGAGGGATTGGTCATACCATGGGTCACTGACCCTGGCCCAGGGTGGCCCATGTTGTGATCAAGCCCGGGAGGAGAAACAAATGGCTTTGACAATCACCTGTCCCGTCTGCGGCAGGAGAGACGGGTACGAGTTCCGGTTCGGCGGAGAGGACAAGGGTCCAAGACCCGAAGAAGAGGGAATGGACACTGAAAGCTGGTGCGACTTTGTCCACATGAACCGATGTATACCAGGCGTTCAAAAAGAGTGGTGGTTCCACAGGGACGGGTGCGGCGCCTGGTTTACCATCCAGAGGAACACCACCACCAACCTTGAAGAAACCAATCCAAAGGAGAGAGACGATGACCCGGCTTAACCATCTGCCAACCTTCAGGGTTGATCCTGCCAAGACCCTCCGTTTCCGGTACAGGGGCAAACAATTGACCGGTGTGATGGGCGACACCGTTGCAACGGCCCTCTATGCCAACGGGGTGCGCATCTTCTCCAGAAGCTTGAAATACCACCGGCCCAGGGGATTGTACAGCCTTGACGGCGAATGCAGCAACACCTCCATGGAAGTGGACCACGTGCCCAATGTCCGGTGCGAAAACACCCCCCTTGAGCCCATCATGACCGTCAACGAACAGAATGTAAAGGGATCTGCCCAACACGATCTCATGGGATTCATGGACCGTCTGGATTTTTTGATGCCGGCGGGGTTTTACTACAAAACCCTGCACAAGCCGGCCTGGCTGTGGAAAACCGCCATGCCCCGAATCCGAAAGGCCGCCGGTCTTGGCCGTATCCCCCCTGATTTTAAAATGGAAGGGACCTATGATGAGATTTTTCCCCCAACGGATGTCTGCGTCATCGGCGGAGGACCTGCCGGCATGCATGCCGCCCTGGCAGCGGCCGGTAAAGGGCTCAGGGTGATCCTTCTCGAATCAAGACCCTGGCTGGGCGGTTTTTTCGATTACAGGGCAGCCGACTACCAGACGGAAAAACCCCTGTTCGAAAGGGCAAGGGACCTTGCCGACTCGGTTGAAACCCAACCGAATATCCGGGTGCTGACCCGGACAGCCATGACAGGCGCCTACAACAACAACCTCATCACGGGATTCCAGGAAGGGAATAAAACCGATGCCTTTGACCAGCGGTATGTCGAGATCCGGGCCCAAAGTGTCGTGGTGGCCACCGGTGCCATTGAACGGCCGCTGGTATTTGACAACAACGAGCGCCCCGGGGTGATGCAGGTCGGCTGTGCCCACCGCCTGGCCAGGACCTACGGCATCCTTCCCGGGGAAAGAGCCGTTTTCAGCGTCGGCCACGACCTTGGTCTGGAAGCCGCCGTTGATCTTTCTGACCTTGGGCTGAAAATCCAGGCGGTGGCGGACATCCGGCAGGACGGCCAGGACAGAAAACTTGTCTCTGCCCTGGAACGGCGGAATATCCCCCTGCTTGCCGGGTGGGCCGCCGCCAGGGCCCACGGCGGGAAAACGGTCAACAAGGTCACCCTGGCGACCCTGGACGGCACCATTACCCGGCGGGTCGCCTGTGATCTTGTCGTGGCATCGGCGGGCATGACCCCTGTGACCGCCCCCCTGACCATTGCCCGGGGAACTGTCGCCTACGACGACCACACCGGCTGCTTTCTGCCAAAGAAAATCCCGGCGAAGATGCATGTCGCCGGAAGGGTTGCAGGCCTTGACAATTCCCTTGCCATTGAAGCGTCGGGCACCCTGGCAGGACTGAAGGCGGCCCTTGACTGCGGCAGGGGCAGTGCCGCTGACATCGACGAAGCAAAACAAACACTTGCCGCTTTTCCCGGTCCGAAACGGGGCTCCAAGCTGGTGACAGCCCCTGTCAAGGGCCGCAAGAGCTTCATCTGTTTTGACGAAGACACCACCATCAAGAATATCCGCCAGGCCATTGACATGGGGTTTGATGAGCCGGAGCTGATCAAGCGGTTCACCTCGGCCGGCACCGGACCGGGCCAGGGGGGGATACCCGGGCACAACCTTCCCCTGTACACCGCCCGGTACCAGGCGTTCAGGGGAGTGTCGGCCAAGCCCACAAATGTCAGGGCGCCTCTCGTTCCCTCGCTGATCGCCACCTATGCCGGCACCAACCACAATATGCGAAAACGCACCCCCATGGACGCCATGCAGCGCAGGGAGGGGGGAATATTCCGGCGCATCGGTGCGTGGGAGAGGGCCAGGTACTTTTCCGACGATCTTCTCTGCCGAAAAGAGATCGAAAATGTCAGAACCAATGTGGGGATGCTGGACGCCTCGACCCTTGGAAAATTCAGGATCCACGGGCCCGATGCCCTCAAGGCCCTGCAGCGGGTCTATGTCAGTGACATCTCAAAGGTAAGATTCGGAAGGGTAAAATACTCTGCCATGTGCAACGACGACGGCTGCGTCATCGATGACGGGGTGATCATAAAAATCGCCGAAAACGACTACTACATCACCACCTCCACGGGCCGGGCCGGGGCCACGGTTGAGTGGATCCGTTACCACACCCGGTTTGACAACTGGGATTTCCACATGGTCAACCTCACCGACGCCATGGGGGTGATCAACCTGGCCGGGCCCAATGCGCGGAAGGTGTTTGAAAAGATCACCAGGGAGGATCTCTCCAACCAGGCCTTTGGGTTTTCCGGGTACAAAGAGTTTCTCATCGGCAAAACCATTCCGGTGCGGGTGATGCGCCTGGGGTTTGTCGGTGAGCTCTCCTACGAGTTCCACGTTCCCTCATCGTACATGAAGGCCCTCTGGCTGATGATAAAAGATGCCGGAGAGGAGTTCGGCATCGCCAATTTCGGGGTTGAGGCCCAGAATGTCCTGCGCATGGAAAAGTGCCATGTGATCCTCGGGTCGGAATCGGAGCAGCGGACCAACCTTCTGGACATCAATCTGGGGTTTCTCTGGGACAGGAAAAAAACAGGCTTTAAAACAGTGGGCGCCGCTGCCCTGGCCCAGGCGGAAAACGATGAAACACGGCTGAAGCTTGTGGGGTTTCAGATGGAAGAGAACCAGCCGGTTCCAAAGGACGGCTCCCTTGTGGTGGACGACACGATCAGGGGCTATGTCTGCACGGCAAGAAAGAGCTTTGTTCTCGACCGATCCGTTGGCATGGCCCTTGTGGCGTCGGGTCTGTCAAAGCCTGGAACCCGGCTTGCCATTTTTGAAGACGAATGCGGTGAACAGCGGCTTTACGGCACAGTTGTAAAGGTTCCGTTTTACGATCCCGACGGACAGAGAATGAAAGGATGATACCAATGACGGACATAGTAAGAGAATCTCCTGTCTCCTTTGAAACAACACCGAAACGGGTGGAAAAAAGAGACGGCTGGAACGTGGCAATGGCCTATGACAGGGAAACAGAGCCTTATATTGTGGACCTGAGTCACAGACCCCGGTTTGACCTCCAAAACGGCACTCTTTCATCCTTTCATCCCTTTGGGGTTGCCATCCCTGAAACACCGGGCATGTCGGTGCTTGAAAAGGGATTTCTTGTCAACCGGATGAACAGAACCCAGGCATCCCTGTGGCATCTTGACGGCCGGCTGCCGGAACTGCCCGACGACCCCGCCTATACCGATGTCACCGATGCCACCCTCTGTATGGGAATAGTGGGAAAAGAGCTCTTTTCCATTGCGGAAAAACTCACCGGCCTCGATTTTCTCGATCCGGGGAAAAAGCCTCCTTTCCTCGTTCAGGGACCCCTTTTACACGTCCCGGCCCAGATCGTGGTTTTGAACCGGAAACCAGAGAGCCCGGCACTGATCTTCACCTGTTCCAGGGGCTACGGAAGGAGCATGGTCAATGCCATCATGGCGGCAGGGGCTGAATTCAGCCTGGTTCCCGCAGGGGAAGAACAGTTCACCGCCTGGATCAAAACCATTGAACTAAAATAAAGGAACTTTTTTTTCAAAGTTGAAAAGGATATCATTTTCCCGGTAGGCCTGCTCGAGTTTCTCCTGGTGGGCCGTGAGCGCCTCGTCCGGGGTGATTTCCGCCACGGCGTGCACCAGAAATTTGATCAGGCAGGTCAGGGATGTGGGGCTGCCGATATAGGGGATGGCCTGCAACGGGGAAACAAGGCTGTGGTGGCTGAAATGGACCAGGGGGCACGAGGTGCTGTCGGTGAGAAGGATCAGCGTAAGCCCCTGGCGGCGGATCATTTTTCCGATTCTGATCAGCTCATTGGGGTAGCGTGATGTTGCCACGATAACCACGGTGGAGTCCGGGGAGGCGATGGTCAGCCAGTCCACTGCGGTGCGGTCGCTTCCCTTTAGAATGTGGATGTTTTTTCGAATTTTTGTCAATGCCCACCCCATGTAATACGCCGGGGCGTAGGAGAGGCGGGAACCGACAACATAGACAAATTCCGATTGACCGAGGAGTTTGACTATTTTATCAGCCTGTTCAGGAACAATGCTCTTCTGGAGCATTTTCAGGTTTTCTATCTCCTGGTTTACTATATTGTCCAGGCCGGCGCTGCCGCCGACATCATCGGCTTCTGCAAGCCTGTTTCGGTCCATCAGGGTCAGTTCCGAATCGATGCGCCGGCGTAAATGATTTATGAACTCGGAGTAGCTGCTGTAGCCCAGATTCCGGACAAAGCGCACCACCGTGGCTTCACTGGTCCCCACGGTGGCGGCAAGCTCCCTTGTGGTCATGAAAACCGCCTTGTGGGGATGATCCAGGATATACCTGCCCAGAAGCTTGGCCTTGGGTGTAAACTGGGCTGATTTTGTGTTGATGATCCGGCTTAGCGAGTCTATTGTTTTTTTCCTTGTTGTTGTCATAATCAGATTCTGATCATGGCATTGGGCAAATTCATTGACGGGTCAACGGGGTCAACCTGTGTTTCCATACTTGGTGTTTGAACGATTATGGTAAAACCAGGCTTTTACATGTTCGATGGCTGTTTGTCAATACAAGGAAAGGCATACAATTATTCGAAGGGCAGGGGCGGTTACCCACCCCGGCCCCGGGAACAGTGCCCGTCTGCCCCTCTCTCTATTTTCTCTTCTTGATGATCAGTCCAACGCCTTCAAGCCAGCTTTTGGCAACAGAAGAGGGCTTTTCCCCATTGGCATTGACCCGGTAGTTGAGCCGCTGCATGGTGGCCGTGTCCAGGGATGGGCCTATCTGATTCAGGGTGAAGGCAAGCTTGGGGTACTGGTCAAGTATCTCCTGCCTGGCCACGGGGGCGGGGTTGTAGATGGGGAAATAGTTCTTGTCATCCTCCAACACCCTCAGCCCGTAGTCGATGATGGCGCTGTCCGTGGCAAAGGCCATGCCGCACATCACCTTGCCGTCCCGGACGGCCTTTTTGGTCAAAGCGATCTCCATTTTGCTCACATCGGAATCGGGGATATCTTCTCCGAAATCCAGGTCGTAATGGCCCATCATCCCCTTGAATCCGTCAATGCGGGAGTAGAACTCCGCCCCGGTGGCAACACTCATCTTGCCGGGATTTTCCCGGATAAAGTCGGCCCATTGCGAAAGGGTGCTGATATCGTACTTTGCCGCTGTCTCCTCTTTCATGACAATGGCATAGGTGTTGTTGAATTTACAGGGTTCAAGCCACACCAGGTTGTTCTTTTCCTTGTCAATGGTTCTGACTTTTTTATAAAGCATGTCGGCATCACGGATCACTTCTTTTTTGTTGAAATGGGTCAGCCATGTGGTGCCGGTGTACTCCATGTACAGATCGATCTGTCCCTGCTCCAGGGCATTTCGATTCACCTGGGTGCCGCCGAGGTTTGTCTTGTCCACCACTTGAATGTGACGGTCCTGGAGAAGCTGGACCATGATCTGTCCCAACACCAGCTGCTCGGTAAAGTTCTTGGATGCCACCTTGACACCGGAACCGGCAAAAGAAACGGTTGAAGCCAGCAAAAAAACCACTGCGGTGAAAAACAAGGTCACTTTTTTCATTTGAACTACCTCCTTAACATTAAAGCATTAAAAAAAGAACGTCACTAAAGTGCTGCCATCTGAGCATCATCGGCCAACACTCCCCTGCTGACAACGACTCGTTCGGCAAGCTCCAAAAGATAATCAAACAGCATTGCAATGACAGCCACGGGAACGGCACCTGCCGTCATGATGCCCATGTCCACCAGGGCGATGCCGGTGAAAATCCAGAATCCCAGCCCCCCGCCGCCGATGAGGAAGGCCAGGGGGGCTGTGCCAACGACAAGGGCCGTGGAGGTCCTGATTCCTCCCATGATAACGGGAAGGGCATTGGGCAGTTCGATTTGAAAGAGAATCTGCTTCTTGGTCATGCCCATGCCCGTGGCAGCCTCCTTCATGTCATCGCTGACCGATTCGATGCCGGCATAGGTGTTTCGCACCACCGGGGCCACCGAAAACATGAAAATGGCGATAAGGGCCGGCACCATGCCGATGCCGGAAAGTCCCACCAGGGGAAGAAGGCCGTAGGCAAGGGCGATCACTCCCAGGGAGGGGATGGACTGCCACACATTTACCACTGCCATGATCACCGGCGACACCTTCTCCCATCCCTCCCGGGTCATCATCGTTCCCAGGGTGACACCGATGGATATGGAAAACATCATGGTGATCACCACCAGCAAGAGATGCTCAAGGGTCAGTTTAAAAAACTCGGAGAGGTTTGACACGGTATACTCCCAGGCCCCGTAGGTGTAGTAGAGAAAGACAATCACTGCCACCGTGGCAACGGCCGGGAGGATCTTCTTTATAAGTTCATTAATAACACCTGAGTTCATTGTCACACTCCTTTTGGTCAGCAATTGTCATGTAGAAAGCTTGGCCGAATCATATTTGGGGTCTACGCCTGAAGGGCTCGTTTGATATCATCGGTGGTAAGCCATCCCACCACCTTTCTGCTGCCGTCCACAACAACCAGAAAACCGGCCTCATGGGTGAAAATTTCCGACAGGCCGTCTTTTAAACTGGCAGTGCTCTCAAGAAATGAGTCCGTGGCAGTGACAACTTCGGAGAGGGTTTCGGCGCTCTTCTCAAGGTCCTTCTTCCCTGCCATCCCCGTCAGCCGGTTGTTTTCATCCACCACCACCAGGTGATCGGTGCCGTAGCCTGAGAGCAGCTCTCTTGCCTCGTTGAGGGTGGCGGTCTCCCTTGCAACGGGGGGATCTGTTCGCATCACCTTGCTCAGCGAGAAGAGGTTGAGCCGCTTGATGGTCCGGTCTCCGCCCACAAAATCGCTGACAAACTCGTTTTTTGGATGGGTGAGCATCTCTTCCGGCGAGGCGAACTGGATCAGCTTGCCGTCCTGGAGCAGACAGATCTTGTCCCCCATCTTGATGGCCTCGTCGATGTCGTGGGTGACAAACACGATGGTTTTTTTCACCTTTTCCTGGATTTTTAAAAATTCGTTCTGGAGATGCTCCCGGTTGATGGGGTCGATGGCGCCGAAGGGTTCGTCCATGAGCATGATCGGCGGATCACCGGCCATCCCCCTTGCAACGCCGATGCGCTGCTGCTGCCCGCCGGAAAGCTCCCTTGGATATCTGTCCATGTACTCTTCTGCAGAGAGGTTGACGATATCGAGAAGGCTGTGCACCCTCTCTTTGATCTTGTTCTTGTCCCACTTGAGCAGGTGGGGTATCACGCTGATGTTTTCGGCAATGGTCATGTTGGGAAAGAGCCCGATGTTCTGGATCACGTACCCGATGCGCCGCCGCAGCTGTATGGTGTCCAGGCTGGAGACATCCTGGCCGTCGATGTAGATTTTCCCGCTGGTGATGGAGTGGAGGCGGTTGATCATTTTCATGGCTGTGGTCTTGCCGCAGCCGGAAGGACCGACAACGGTGCAGATCTCTCCCTCTTCAAGCTCAAAGGAGAGTTCGTCCACTGCCCGGAAATCGGTTCCCGGATATATCTTTGTCACCTTTTCCAGTTTTAGCATTGTTCCCATAATAATTGTTCTCCCCGGTTTAATCGGTTGCCTGTTTGACTTTCAGTCCGGTTGGTGTTACCCAGTCTTCGCATTTTTCAAGAAATATGTCGCAGACGATGGCCAGCAACCCCATGCTGATGGCCCCTGCCAGAACCGCGGCATTGGTGGATCGCTGAAGCCCCTGGACAATAAAATCCCCCAGGCCCCCGGCACCGATGTATGCTGCAAGGGCGGCAATGGCAACGCCCATGACAACCGAGGTCCTGACCCCGGCCATGATGATCGGTGCGGACAGGGGCAGCTCTACCCGGATGAGGAGCTGGAAGCTTGTCATCCCCATGCCGATGCCGGCTTCGATCATGGAGGGATCCACGCTTTTCAGGGCAATATAGGTGTTCCGTATGATGGGCAGCAGGGAGTAGAGGGCCAGGGCCGTTACCGCAGGAACCGTGCCGATGCCGATGCCCTGGACCATATCAAGGTTCTTGTCAATGGACGAAAGAATCGGCATCATGAACCCGAACATGGCAATGCTTGGAATGGTGATGAGGATGCTGGAAATGTAGAGGATAATTTTGGCTCCCACAGGATGCCGGGTGATATAGACCCCCAGGGGGATGCCGGCCACAATGGCGATGGCCAGGGCTATGCCCACGATCTTCAGGTGCTCCACGGTCTGCACCCCTGTTTTGCTGAAGTTGTCGGCAAAGAACCGCAGGGGACCTGAAACAAAAAACGGTTCCACAATGGAGCCGTAGGCGATGAGCGAAAAAGCGAAAACCCCCAGCAGACACCAGAAATCCTCGATGGAGACCATGTACCGGAAAAAGGCCACAATGACCATGGCGGTGACAATGATCCAGGCAGAGAAGAACCCGTAGGTGTCGTTGATGCTCACCGTTTCAAGCCTTGCGTAAAATCCCTGGGAGAGGTGAAACAGGTAGAGAAACAGCGAGACAAGGAACAGAACAAAGAACATGTAATACGAGGTCCGGCCAATGGTTCCTTTTTTTATTCCCGATTTATAGTAGTAGAAGATGACGATAAAGAGGGCTGCTGTCAGCACCCATGCGCCGGCCGTGGGAAAATGGTTGAAAAAAAACGGGATGCTGCCAATGAGAAAAGCCACAAACATGAAGATCCCCGGATAGGGGGCGGTTTTCAGATGATCCCCCAGGTAGACCAGAAAAAAGACCACAATGGCGAACAGGGGCACCATTTGTGACATGCGCAGGATATTGTAGGAATCAAGAAAGTCAATGTCAAGGTCGTAGAGGCTTAAAAGCATGTGAAAAGCGGAAAAAGGCTCTTCCTGGTAAAGGAATCGGCCGGGAAACCACGGCAGAAAAAAGGTCATGAACAGCAGGATAACGGAAAAGAGGAAAAACCGGTCGGACAGTTTCCATGAAAATATTTCCCGGTATTTGGGCTTTGTGACTTCTGCTGAGCAATAGGTGCACTGCTCAGCGTCTTCAGGCAGCTCCTTTTTGCACGCAGGACAGATTGGAATTTTTGTTTTCATTCCCCCTCCTTTTGAATAAAAGATGCGAAACCTCAGGTTTTATAGAGCATATTAAAATTCATACAAGATGTAACAAAATCTGTCAACAAGAATATTTCCCTTGAAACCTTCCTGTTAAAAGTTGAGGTTTGCCACGAATCTATCCATGAATCCCCTGGAGGATCCCAGCTCCAGGTGCTCCATGCGCTGCAGCTGTTCTTCCAGGAACCGCCGCTGCCGGACATCGATCAAGAGCTGGATGCTTCCGTCAATGGAGGCATTGCCGATGAACATCAGCCTGTTTGCCGTCCCACGGGGAATCATGCCGATACGCTCCATCTTTTCCGGGTTAAGGTATTTCCCGAATCCCCCTGCCAGGTAGATGGTGTCGATCTGGTCCGGTTCCAGGGAAGCCCTGTCAAGGATCTGCTCAATACCGCTCCTGATGGCGGATTTGGCAAGCTGGATCTGGCGGATATCCTTCTGGGAAAGAAAGACATTGTTTCCATAACAGAACCAGGATTTATCGTTCATGACTACCACCCTGCCAGGCTCAGGTTTGTTTGCCGGCTCCCCGTCATTTCCGGTGACAAATTTGCCTGTTGGGTTCATCATGCCGGTTTCCAGGAGGGCGGCAACGAAATCCACAATCCCGCTGCCGCAGACCCCCCTGACCGGGGCATTGTCGATGGTCTGGAACACCAGGTTTCCATTGTTGACCTCGACATGCTCTACTGCTCCGCTTTCCGCCCTCATGCCCGAGGAAATGCTCATGCCCTCAAAGGCCGGACCGGTTGCCGTGGAGGTGGTGAAACGGTTCCCCTTGGCATTGAGACAGATCTCCCCGTTGGTGCCAAGATCAATATAAATAACCGACCGGGTATCGTCGAAAAATTCAGGACAGCAGACAAGGCCGGCGCTGATGTCCGATCCCACATAGGCATGGAGCACAGGGGGGATATACGCCTTGGCAGCCCGGTTGACCGTGATGCCGAAATCCGAGGCAGGGTAGGCTGTTCCCCCCTTGATATCCACGACAAAGGGAACAACTCCCAGGGGGGAGGGGTCGATTCCCTTTGCCAGCTCCAGCATGGTGGTGTTGCCTCCGATGGTGACATCGATGATGGCATCCGCGCTGGCATGGACAGTTGTGCAGATCGATCGGGCAAGGCGGTTCACTTCCCCCCGGACAAGGCCGGAGAGTTCTTCCAGGCCCTCCCGGGTTGCTGCGTGCTGGATACGGGTAAGCACATCATGTCCCAGGCGGGTCTGGGGATTCAGGCTGACGTCTGATCCGAGGAGCTCTCCTGTTTCCAGGGAAACCAGGGAGACTGCAAGGGTTGTGGTACCAATGTCAACGGCAAGGCCCAGGGGCTCAAAGGACCGGTTCCAGGCAATTGGAACCGGCGGCTGGTCCGGGGTGTTCCAGGCCATGAACCAGGTGCCCTCCTGGAAATAGATTCGCACCCCAGGGTGCACCGGCCCGGCAGACCGTTTTTGCGCCTGGAGCATGCTTTCCTTTGGTTCTGCCTGGCTGTTCAAAAAAAAGTTCGCGCCCACATGGACAGAGATGTCTGTTTCGGGAACCAGCTGGCATGCCAGCCGAACTCCCTGATCCGCCTCTTCCGGAGATATCTGCTTGTGGGGGGTGTGGGGAACCGCCTCACTGTTGTCAACCCGGACACGGCATTTGCCGCAGACACCTTTTCCTCCACAGGGAGTTTCGATTCCAATACCTGCTCTTTCCAATCCGGTGTACAGTGTTGTTCCCTTTTCAATCTTGCAATGCATGTCAAATGACTGGACATAAATGTCGATCATTTTTTTTTCCTGAATGAATAATAAATGATTGATAAAAAACCTAACAAATGTAACAGTGAATTGAAAAAACCTCAACCGTGAAAACTTTTACTTTACCTACGCAATGTCGAGGCAAATGTCAACATCAGTGGTAATGGGCCGACGCCGGCTCCACTGTTTTGACAGGTTTTGTTACATTCCCCTTGACACATCAAAAATCAGATGAGATAAAATACTATATAACACCCATGCGCAGCGGGCTCACAACAAACCATGAAAGCTGTCAGCCATCAGCCATCAGCCATCAGTAAGCAGCAGGTATCTATTGGAAGCTGATTACTGATTACTGAAGGCTGATACCTTTCTTATAACGGCCATGAGCAGCGTGCTCACAACAAAAGTAGGGTCGTAGACGCGGAGCCAAGTCGAATTAGAGGCAGCCGGTTCGGGGTTTTGCCCG
>JAWOGI010000124.1:0-3483 GCA_046496975.1 Desulfobacteraceae bacterium
CTGTTCACTGCCCTTGAAAAGCGCATAGAGGAGAGAAAACACGCTGTGATCATCGTGGCCGAGGGGGCCGGCCAGCAATTCTTTGAAAACGGAACCAGGGAGTACGACCCCTCGGGAAACATCAAGCTCAAAGACATCGGCACCTTTTTAAAAGGTGCCATTGCAGAATGGTTTGACAAAAAAGGAATCCAGGTCTCTCTCAAGTACATCGATCCCAGCTATACCATCAGAAGTCTGCCTGCCAATGCCAACGACAGCGTCTTCTGCGGATTTCTGGGAAGGGACGCCGTCCATGCCGGCATGGCAGGCAAGACAAAGCTGCTCATCAGCCACTGGAACAACCGCTACGTCCACATCCCCATGGCGGCCTCGGCAGGAAAAAGAAAATATGTGGACCCCAAGGGAAAATTGTGGCAATCCGTGCTGGAAGCCACCGGCCAGGGGCCCCTTGTCAATGGTCAATCTCCACAAACCGTCCCCGTTTCACGGTGAGGAAAAACGGTTCGCTCTGGGCATTGCCGTTGCTGTCGAACAGGGTCGTTCCGGTGACACCGTCAAACATCCTCGACTTCAGACCCTCTTTCAGGGCCTGGCGTGACTCGACCAGATCGTCCATGGCTGTGGTGACCAGCATGGTTATGGTGTCATAGGCACACGCCTCGACAAACCCGGGGTCTTCATTGTACAGGGCCTGGAACGCCCCGGCAAAATCAGCCGCCTTCTTTTTTTCGCTCCGGGAAAAATAGCCTTCGGTGATAACACTGTTTGTCACATACCCGGCGGCATCTTTGAGCAGACGGGAACTGTGCCAGATATTGGTACCCAGCAGATAAATCCCAGTTGCGTCGTGGTAGGCCAGCTGGGGAAGTATCATGGAGACCTTGGACGGTTCATCGGGGATAAAAAGAGCCTTGAAATCAACAATGGCCTGCTCCTCGTTTTCTTCGTCATCGCCCCGTTTCCTCTTCTTATCAGATTTTTTGCCGGATTGATCCCGGCCAGTGTCAAAGGGTTCGGCCTCTTCTCTCTCCAAGTGCTCTTCCCCCTCCTTCATACTGGCCAGGAGGGCCTCATGCTGCTCTGCAAGAAAAGAGGGAACAGGGTAGTAGGTCCCGGTGAGCTTTTTTATGGCATCGGAAAAATCGGTCTGGTCGTGGGAGTAGGATTCCGCCCCCACAATGGTTCCCCCCACCTCTTCCACCATGTCCCAGAACAGGTTCATGTAGGTCCTGCCGTATCGGTCTTCGGGGTAGAGCACGGCAAACTTAGAGACACCGAGATTTTGAAATGCATAGGAGACAAGGGCCCTTGCCTGCATCTGTGGGGTGATAAAATTGGAAAAAACGTACTCGCCGCTCAAGGCAACATCCTCTTTCTGGGTCATGGCTATGATCGGTATCCGGTTTTTTTCAGCCACGGCAGCAACCGCCCCGGCCGTTGCCATGGGGCCGACAACGGCTGCCACATTCTCGTTTACAAGCTCGTTCATCATCTCAACGGCCCTGGCATTGTCGGACCGGGTGTCTTTGACAACCACCCTGATCTCCTGGCTGTATGCCTTTGAGAATTCCATCACAGCCAGCTCTATGCCCTTGAGGGCCATCTGCCCGAAGGTGCTGAACTTTCCCGACAGAGGGAGCAGACACCCGACCCTGTTTCCCTTGAACCCCAGCTCCCTGACCAGTTTTACCACCTCGGCGGCATCCCCGGCATTTTCATGGTCCGGAAAATTGGCAACAAACCGCTCCAGGATCTTTTCAGCCTTGTCATAATCTCCATCAGCGGCATGGTTCAGCCCCAGGCGGTAGAGAATCAGGGAAACAGGAATAAGGTTTTTTTCAGAGGCCAACAGATCTTCCAGAAGCAGGTTGTCCGCCCTGGCCAGAAAGTTTTTGATGGGCGCCATCAGCGCCTGCTTCTCTTTATCATCCGCCAGGCTCAGGGCCCGGTTGAAATAGTAGGCGGCCGTTGCCGTATCATTGGCCTCAAGGGCCTTTTGGGCCTTTTTCCCGAACTTTTCGGCCTTGGAGGGGGAAGGTTTCTTTTCCAGAGATTTCTCCGCCTGCCCGGCACCGGATCCCGGCTTTTCTGCAATTTTTGGCTCCTCTTTTCCAGGACCTTCCACCACAACCTGCCTGGAAGCACACGCCGAAAGGACAAAACAGCAGAGAACAAACAGCACCCAGGACATTCCCGATTTTTTCATAAACCTTACCATCTCTTTTTGGGGGGCTGCTCCATAATGAGGGGCAGCCTTAGTTTTTTTTATACACCGGACAGAAACGCTCTTACCAGGTTTTCGGCCATGTCCGTCTCCTTGGGCTCAAGCCAGGTCATCTCCTCCTGGTTCCTGAACCAGGTAAACTGCCTCTTGGCGTACCGTCGGGTATCCCGCTTGAAGAGGCGCAGGGTCTCGTCAAAGGAAACTTTACCGTCGAGAAAGCCGCACACATGGCGGTATCCGATGGACTGCATGGATTTCAAACCACATGAATACCCCATTTTTCTCAAATTTTCAACCTCATCTATCAATCCCTGATCGAGCATGAGATCCACCCGCTGATCGATGCGCCGATACAATTTCTCCCGGTCCATGGAGAGACCTATTTTAAAGGCATTGTACCGTTTCCGGGAAAACTCGTGGCTGTTCTGAAACGAAGAGATGGTCTTGCCAGTGGTGGTGAGCACCTCCAGTGCCCTGACAATCCGAAAGGCATCGTGGGGGTGAATCTTTGCCGCCGACTCCGGGTCGCTTTGTTCAAGTCTTTTGTGCAGGGCAGGAGCCCCCTTTGCCTTCACCTCCTGCTCAAGGGCCTGGATCACGGAGCTGTCCGCCGACCGCCCCCTGAAAAGCCCGTAAAGCAGCGCCTTGATGTAAAGCCCCGTGCCGCCGGCAACAATGGGCAGCCTGCCCCGCTGCAAAATTTCCTGGAGAGCCCTGTCTGCCATCCTGGCAAACCGTGCCGCGTCAAAGTTTTCATCGGGATCGGCCACATCCACCATGTGATGGGTCACAGCGGCCTGTTCGTTTCGGTCCGGCTTTGCCGTCCCAATGTCCATGTACCTGTATATCTGCATGGAGTCCGCCCCGATGATCTCTCCGTTGAATCGCCTGGCAAGCTCGATGGCAAACCCGGTTTTTCCAATTCCGGTGGGACCGCAGACAACAACAACACCCTTCTCCATCACCTCTCCTGTTTCCCGGCGTGTTAAAAAATCCAGGCCGGATCATACCACCGGCCACTCATTACAGTTGGCGGACCAACGGGGTCAATCCCTGACAATACCATCCATGGTACCACAATGACAACAAAATACCTGTTCCATGACAATGCTTTTTTTCTAAAAGGTGGCCGATGTTATGACCAAGCCCCTTTTTTTATTGATTTTTTATTTTATCAATAAAAGAATTGCTGCAGGCGACTGAATTTTCTTGTACAAGTTTTTTTTTCCTTGTATAATCTGCCTTTTATTTAGGGTTAG
>JAWOGI010000326.1:0-6624 GCA_046496975.1 Desulfobacteraceae bacterium
GACTCCGTACATGATGGGGGGGAGGAAGGCAAAGGAGGATGCAAGAAAAACCGGCACCTGTCCCCTTGTGATCACTTGAAAAATCAAGGTGCCTGCTCCTGCGGTGAACAGTGCCACATTGGGGTCGAGACCGGTCAAAAGGGGTACCAGAACCAGGGCGCCAAAGGCCACAAAGAGCATCTGAGCCCCGAGAAGGCAATCTTTCAGCCGGAAAGTGTAATCGGTTGGTGAATCAACGGGTTGAGCCATCTGTTTACTCCTGAATTGTAAGTATTGACAAGAGACATGAAACTGTCTCATTCAAGTTTTATGGGTGTTGCGGTCCAAGGGGCCAAGCACCATGGCAGTTATTGAAACGTTATTTTTTGTCAGGCTCTACGCTTTGGATAACACCCATGAGCAGCGTGCTCACAACAAATAATGGGTCGTAGACGCGGAGCCAAGTCGAATTAGAGGCAGCCGGTTCGGGGCTTTGCCCGTAGCGGTTTTGAGCGTTAGCTGTGAGCATGGATGCTCTAAACAGCTGCCGCATCTGCCATCTGCTATTTCGTTCCAAAGATCTTGTCTCCGGCATCCCCCAGGCCGGGAAGGATGTAGCCGAATTCGTTGAGGCCGGCATCAATGGATGCCACGTGGATATCCACATCCGGGTGTCTGGCCTCGACCTTTGCGATGCCTTCCGGGGCGGCCACGAGGAACAGCCCTTTGATTTTTGTGCACCCCGCCTTTTTGAGCAGATCAATGGTGGCAATGAGGGTGCCACCGGTGGCCAGCATGGGGTCAAGGATCAGCGCTGTTCTTTTGTCCATGGCGCTTGCCGTTTTAACGTAATACTCCACCGGCTGAAGGGTCTCCTCGTTGCGGTAAAACCCCACAACACTCACCTTGGCCGATGGGATAAGGTCCATGACCCCGTTCATCATGCCAAGACCCGCCCTGAGAATGGGCACGATGGTTATTTTTTTCCCTTTTATTTTTTCCACATCAACATCACCGGCCCACCCCTGGATGGTCTTATGCTCGGTTTCAACGTTCTTGGTCGCCTCATAGGTGAGAAGCCTTGCCAATTCCGACGACAGGTCCCTGAAATCCTTGGTTGAGACGTCCTTGTTCCTTATCAGCCCCAGTTTGTGCTTGATAAGCGGATGATCCTCTACATGTACAGCCATAATCCCCCCCCCTTTAATATGAAAGTCGTGGTGCGCCGGCAGCCGATCCGGGTTTTGCCCGTAGCGGCTGCCTCTATTTCGGCTTGGCTCCGTGTCTACGACCCTACTTTTGTTGTGAGCACGCTGCTCATGATCGTTATAATGAACATATGCCAGCGCCGCTGTCCGGCTCTGCAGCGGTGTTTTTTTGACAGTTTGTTCTGTTTTTTCCCGAAAAAGGACCCTGACAAAAAAATCTTCTTATCCTATAAAAAATGGGTGGGGCAGTCAAGGAAAATGAAGATTGATATTTTTGTTTTTTTGTGGTCAAACAGAGCCATGGAAACATCCCACTACATAGAAGTGGCCGTGGCGCTTCCCGTTCACGGCACGTATACTTACAGTGCTCCTGAGCACCTTGACGGGGCGGCAGAACCGGGCATGCGGGTGCTGGTGCCCTTTGGCCGGCGCAGGGTCACCGGGTATATTCTTTCACGGAACGGTCAGGACAACGGGTACACGGTGAAGCAGATTCTCGATCTTCTCGATGATCGGCCCCTTTTCCCCCGGACCATGGTTGCCCTGTTCCGATGGGTGGCAGATTACTATATTCACCCCATCGGCGAGGTGATCAAAACAGCCCTTCCCGTGGGACTGAACCGGTATGATGTGTCGTGTGTCTCGGTGACCCCTATGGGGATCAGCGAACAGCATCGGGGCGGTCTGTTGCCCGGAGAGGCGGCCCTTGTGGAGCTCCTTGCCCACAAAAAACCCCTTCCGTTGAAAACCGTTGCCGCCCGGGACAAAAATCCGGGGACCCGCCTGCTGGTGGAGAAAATGAAGAAAAAAGGGTTGGTAACTGTGACAAGCCAGCTGAAAAACGACCAGGTCCGCATGAAAAAAGAGAAATTCGTTTTACCGGCTCAAGGCTCTTGTTTGCATAAAGAAAAAAAACTCTCCAGGAAACGGCAACGTCTGCTGGAAATTGTAAACGAGAAAAAAGAGATCTCCTTGAGCCGGTTAAAAGAGGAGATCCCAACGGCCCCGAGGCTTGTCAAGCTCCTTGCCGGGGACGGCTTCCTTGACATCGTTGAAAAACAGGTGTTCCGGGATCCCTTTGGGGACCCGGTGGAACCGGACGAGCCGCCGGAATTGACCGATGAGCAGACAATGGTGGTAAACCGTGTCAAAGAGGAGAACGGGACGGGATTTAACCGCTATCTCCTCTCCGGGGTGACGGGCAGCGGCAAGACCGAGGTGTACATGAGCCTTGTGGCGGCAGCCGTGGACAGGGGCAAAGGCGCCATTGTCCTGGTGCCGGAGATTTCTTTGATTTCCCAGACGGAAAGGCGGTTCCGGGCACGGTTTGGCAACAGCATCGCTGTGCTGCACTCGGGGCTATCCAAGGGGGAGCTGCTGGACCAGTGGCAGCGCATCGTCACCAACGAGGCCTCCATCGTCATCGGGGCCCGGTCCTCGATCTTTGCCCCCATTGAGAATCCGGGGATCGTGATTGTGGACGAAGAACACGACTCCTCTTACAAGCAGGAGACCTCCCTTCGGTACAATGCAAGGGATCTTGCCGTTGTCCGGGCAAAGCTGGCAGGCATTCCCGTGGTGCTGGGCTCTGCCACCCCCAGTGTCCAGTCCTATTTCAATGTGTGTGACGGTAGGTTCCAGGAGCTGAAACTGGAAAACCGGGTGAACCGCCATCCCCTCCCGGAGATCACCCTGGTGGATTTGAAAAAGTACAAGGACGTTCGGGGCAGGGAAAAGATCATCACCCCGGAATTGTCAAAAAAGATCCAGAAGACCCTTGAAAACGGCAACCAGGTTCTGATTTTCCTCAACCGGCGGGGGTTTGCCACCTTTCCTGTGTGTGAAGCCTGCGGGGAGACGGTGACCTGCCGGTTCTGCGATCTGACCATGACCCTGCACAGGGACCGGGACGAGTTCCGGTGTCATATGTGCGGGTTTGCAGCTCCCCTTGCCATGAAATGCCCCCATTGCCAGGGGAAAAAAATCAAGTTGTTTGGGTATGGCACGGAAAAGATAGAGGGAATGCTGAAAACCCTCTTTCCCGATGCCAGGATCGCCCGGCTTGACCAGGATACCGGAGCAAAAAAAGGGGCCGTGGTCTCTATTCTGAAAAAAGTGAAGAACCGCACCGTGGATATTGTTGTGGGCACCCAGATGCTGGCCAAGGGCCATGATTTCCCGGCCATCACCCTGGTGGGAGTGGTGTGCGCCGATCTCTCCCTGAATTTCCCCGATTTCAGGGCCGGGGAGCGGACCTTCCAGCTGCTTGCCCAGGTGGCCGGCCGGGCCGGCCGGGGCGGGACAAGGGGAGAGGTGATCCTCCAGACTTACAGCCCCGACCATTTCAGTATCGAAGCCTCGAAAAACCAGGATTTCAGGGAATTTTACCACAAGGAGGTCCCCTTTCGCAAGGGGCTGCTCTATCCCCCCTTTTCCAGGATTATCCAGCTGAAAATATCCGGCAAAGAGAGGGAAAAGGTGAACCAGCACGCCGCACTTCTCGGGCAGGAGTGCCGTTTTCTGATGGAGCGGGACAACCTCTGCTCCCAGGTCCAGATGCTCGGTCCCATCGAGGCGGGAATACCGAAAATCGCCATGCGCTACCGGTGGCAGCTTCTTCTCAAGAGCCCCTCGGCAAAGGTGATCAACCGGCTGGTCAGGGAGCTGGTGTCAAACAGAAAAGTGTTGGGCCGGAAGGATGTTTCCGTGGGAATCGATGTGGATCCCTATTCCATGATGTAGATTATGTTATGACCAAGCCCGAAAAGGAATTTCCTGTGAAAAAAAAAGAGAAACTGCTGGTGATCGATAATTATGATTCGTTTACCTACAACCTGGTTCAGATGTTTCCCCGATCTTGTTTTGAGATTATTGTGAAACGCTCCGATGAGATCGCCCTGGACCAGGCCGAAACCCTGGACCCCGATTTTATCCTGATCAGCCCCGGTCCAAAGGATCCGGCCCATGCCGGCATCTCCATGGACCTTGTGGAGCGGTTTTGTGCCCGAAAACCGATTCTCGGCGTCTGCCTCGGCATGCAGTGCATCAACGAGGTGTTCGGCGGCTCCACAGAAAGGGCTCTCCTGCCGGTCCACGGCAAGACCAGCAGGATCACCCATGGCGGCAGGGGGATCTTCCAGGGGTTGCCCACCCCGTTTTTTGCTGCCCGATACCACTCCTTGGTGGTCAAACCCCGGAAAGACAGGCTTGTTGAGACGGCCTGGAGCAGCACCGGCATTGTCATGGGGCTGGAGCATCCTGACTATCCCCTGTTCGGTGTTCAGTTCCACCCGGAAAGTTTCCTCACCGGCAGCGGTGATCTTCTGATAAACAATTTCCTCAACTCCTCAGGCCAGAGGGGATGTTGACCCGTTGTGCAGCTGAGGGGTCAAAGGAGCGGCAAAATTGGCCGAGGGTTTGATAAATCCCTGCCGGGAAACCTTGAATTCTATTGACTTCTGTTTGGCGGCCAGTGTAGTGTGAGGGTCTGTACACTTGGTTTTCAGCCTTTCTGAAGGCTGATGGCTTTCTTATAAAAAAAAATAAGGAGCAGCAACTTGGAAAAGACCGGCAGGGGGAAAAACGGTTTGCCGTGGTTTCCGAAAGCAGCGGGATGGTTTTTCTGTCTGCTGTTTTTGTTGTTAACACCCCATTGGGCCACGGCCTCGGACGGTGTTGTTCTGCAGCTGGCCTGGAAACACCAGTTTCAGTTTGCCGGCTATTACGCGGCCCTGCATCGGGGCCTCTACCAGAAGGCCGGACTGGATGTCACCATCGTGGAGGGCGGTGAGGGGAAATTCGCCCGTGAGGAGCTCCTGTCCGGTGGTGCCCAATACGGGGTGGCAGGGGCAGAGCTGATTCTCCATCGCATGGAGGGGGATCCCTTTGTGGTGATGGCACCGATCTTTCAACACTCCCCGTCTGTTCTCCTGGCCAGGAAGGATTCCGGTATATCGAGCCTCCAGGATCTCATTGGAAAGCGGGTGATGCTTCTGCCGGGGAAAAAAGACGCGGACATCCTCGCCGCCTTTGTCAACGAAGGCATTGACCTGGAGGCGATTCACCGGCTGGACCAGACCTATGACCTGGAAGATCTGATCCAGAAGAAAACCGATGCGGTGAGCGCCTATATCACCAATGAACCGTGGCTTCTGTCCCGGATGGGCATCGAGCCCCAGATCATATCTCCTTTGACCTATGGGGTTGATTTTTACGCCGACTGTCTCTTTACCACGGAACAGGAGATTGAAAAACACCCCGAAAGGGTCCAGCTCTTTTTGGACGCCTCCCTGGAAGGCTGGGAATACGCCATGGCCCACCCCGGTGAGATCATCGACCTGCTGGTGACCGAATACGGGGTGAAGAAGAGCCGGGACCATCTCAGGTACGAGGCCGAAGCGATCCGGGAGCTGATGTTTCCAGATCTGGTGCAGATCGGCCACATGAACCCGGGGCGATGGCGCCACATCGCAGAGACCTACGCGAAGATCGGACTGATGGATGGGGATTATTCCCTGGAGGGCTTTCTTTATGATCCCAACCCGGAGTTTGACTATACCTGGCTGAAATGGGCAGCAGGGATTTCCCTTGCCCTGGTCCTGATACTGGGCGGCGGGACCCTGGTGCTCTTTGGGTACAATAGAAGGCTGGCAGGCGAGATTGCCGATCGCAGGGCTGCGGAAGAACAGCTGAGGCAGAGCGAATGGGAGAAACGCCGGGCCCAGAAACTGGCCGCCGACCATGAAAAGTACGCCCTGGTCGGACAGATTGCCGGCAAGATGGCCCATGACTTCAACAATATCCTGGCAGGCATCATGGGCACTGCACAGCTTGAACTGATCAAGGAAACCGATGAAAAGCGGCAGGAGATCCTGGAATTGATCGTAGAACAGACCATGAGGGGGAAAAATCTTACCAGAAACCTCGTTGCCTTTGCAAAGGATCAGGAACCCAAACAGGTCTGGTTCTCTGTTAATGGGAAGATCGATCTCGTACTGAGGCTGTTGAAAAAAGACCTGGATGGCATTGACATTGTCAGGGAGTACAGTTTCGGACTGCCCGAGCTTCTCGCAGACCCCGGCATGGTTGAGCACGGGCTTGTCAATGTGATACAGAACGCCATCCACGCCACGGGCAAATCGACGCACCCAATGATCACCATCCGGACGGCTCACCGGGAAGGCCACATCTTTATTGAGATCATCGACAACGGATGCGGCATTCCCGAGGCCTGTATGGAAAAAGTGTACCAACCCTCTTTCACCCTCAAGGGAAGCAAAGATACCACTGGCTCCTACAAAAACGGCATCAAGGGCACCGGATACGGCCTGGCAAACGTTAAAAAGTATGTGGAGCAGCACCAGGGAACCATTGCCATTGCCTCGCAACAGGACAGGGGAACAACGGTGACCATTACCTTTCCTGCCATGAAAAAACC
>JAWOGI010000337.1:0-12705 GCA_046496975.1 Desulfobacteraceae bacterium
CCCAGTGGATTTGCCCCGGCTGGAACTTGAGAACCAAAGGAGATAAGGATTTTTTCCCTGCCAGGCGTTAAGAAAATCAGGCTGTTTGAGGACACACTTGACCGCAGTTCCTGATTTTTAGGCTGGCAGGGAAAAAATTCCTCCGACGTTCTCGTGGAGGCCGGGGCAATCCGCTGGGGGCGGCGCAATACTGTTGGCTTCGCGTCTACGACCCGATCTTTGTTATGAGCACGTTGCGCATGCCGTTATTTATATGAAAGTCGTGTAATCCCGGCAGCCGACCACGGGGAATTACACGTTGAACCTGAAGTGGAGCACGTCCCCGTCATTGACGGTGTACTCCTTGCCTTCCAGTCTCAGTTTTCCCTTTTCCCGGAGTTTCAGCTCGGATTTGAATTCAAGGAGGTCAGACACGTGGTAGGTTTCGGCCCGGATAAACCCCCTTTCAAAATCCGAATGGATCACCCCGGCTGCCTGGGGAGCCTTTGCCCCTTTGGGGAAGGTCCACGCCTTGACCTCTTTTTCCCCTGCCGTGAAATAAGTCTCAAGGCCGAGCATGGCGTAGCCCGCGGTGATGAGCCTGTCCAGGCCGGACTCTGAAAGTCCTGCCGCCTCGAGAAACTCCATTTTCTCCTGCCGGGTTTCAAGTTCCGAGATTTCAGCTTCCATCTTTCCCGATATGACGATCACCTGGGAGTCGTCCTGTTGAGCAAATTTTCTTACCGCTTTGACATAGTCGTTTTCTTCCAGAACATCGTCATCACTGACATTGCAGCAGTAGAGCTGTTTTTTCATGGTAATGAGGTGGAGGTCTTGCACCAGGTTCTTCTGGTCACCGGTCAGTCCAAGACTTCGTGCCGGCTTGCCGTTGGCCAGCCCATCGGCCAGGATGTCAAGGACCGGCTGGGTCTTTCTGGCCATGTCGGCGACTTTCTTCTCCTGTGATTTCAACAGCCGGGCAAGGTTTTCAATACGTTTTTCAACGGTTTCAAGGTCGGCAAAGGCCAGCTCCATGCCAATGGTCTCCATGTCGCTTACCGGATCGATCTTTCCGTCCACATGGACCACGTTGTCATCATCAAAGCACCTCACCACATGGACGATGGCACCCACCTGCCGGATGTGGGCGAGAAACTGGTTGCCAAGTCCCTCTCCTTTGGAAGCCCCCTTGACAAGCCCTGCAATGTCCACAAATTCCACAGAGGCCGGGACAATCTTTTGGGTGGTGATATGGTCTGCAATCTTGTAGAGCCGGCTGTCCGGAACATCCACAATCCCCACATTGGGTTCGATGGTGCAAAAAGGGTAGTTCGCCGCTTCCGCCGGCGCAGATGTAAGGGCTGAAAACAGGGTGGATTTCCCAACATTGGGAAGACCGACAATCCCACAGTTTAGCTGCATAGTTTTACCTCGTAAAAATTAAAAACCCGGAACCCATGGGAGTCCGGGCAGAACGGTTTCTATAGTATAAAATTTCAAATCTCAATTATCAAATTTTAAAAAAATCCCAAATTCCAACTGCCGGCGCACCACGACTTTCATATAAAAAAAAAGCAATGGTCAAGCCTCAGCCAAGGGAATCTGTGACTCTCCTTATCATGGCGATTATACACTGAAATGCTCTGTTGTTGCAACTTTTTTTAAGAAGGCCTTTCCGTGCTCCCAGCAGACCATAAAAAGCCTGCCCCTGTAACCTATGCCTTCTGTTTTAAAATGTCGTAATAGGTCTCGATTCTTTCAATATATCGGACCGGTTCCCATCCCCTGGCATATCCGTGTTTGGTATTTTTGTAGAATTCGCGTTTTGTCAGAAGGGGCAGGGTTTTTTCCATGGATTCCCACTTGTTTTTGTCCAGGCCCCGTTCTTCGGCAAGCTTCTGGGCATCCCTGACATGGCCGTAGCCAACATTGTAGCTTGCCATGGCAAACCGCAGCCGCTCCTGCCTCTCTTCGATGTCATCAAACCGCTGGTACATCTTGTGAAGATACCGGATGCCGGCCTGGATGCTCTGCCGGGGGTCCAGCCTGTTGCTTATGCCCATCTCTTTTGCCGTTTTGCGGGTCACCTGCATCAGTCCCCTCACCCCGGTCCGGCTCTTTGCCCTGGCATCGTAGTGGGACTCCTGGTACACAATGGCTGCAACCATGCGCCAGTCAAAATCAAATTTTTCCGATTCTTTGACGATGGAGTCCTTGTACTTGGGAAGCCGTGTGTTGATGCGCTGGTGAAATTTTTTCAGGTCAAAATAGTCGAAAATATCGATATCTCCGTAGTATTTTTCATAGATTTTTCCAAAAAGACCGCTTTCCTCGGCCTGGGCAAGGAATTGGTCAATTTTGTTCAACAATTCGGTATCCCCTTTTTTTACCGCCCATCCCAGCGACTGTTCCTCTTCAAGGGGCAGTCCAATGGCGATGTCGGGATAGTACCTTCGGTTGAGCAGGGCAATGTTGGAATCGGCCACGGTGTATTTGATCTCTTTGTCTGCCACCATGCGGATCAGTTCTTCTGTGGGGGTGTTGTCATGGAGCTGGATGGTAAGGTCAATACCGTTGTTTTTTATCTCTTCCATGCGGGTCTGGTAGGAGGTCTGTTTCCTTACATGGATGGTTTTCCCTGCCAGTTTTTCAAGGCTTGCTGCTCCGAATTTCAGCTTGTGGTGAATCAGTTTCTGCTGAACACTTAAATAGGGGCTCGAAAAATCCACCATGTTTTTCCGCTGTTCTGTTATGGTCAGTCCCGAGGCGATAAAGTCCCCCCTGCCGGTTTCCAGGGCGGAGAACATGTCGTTCCACCCCGGGGTCAAAATCTCCAGGTCAACATCGAGAAACTCTGCAAATGCCTTTGCCATGTCGTATTCAAAGCCCATGGGGGCTCCCCGGTACATGTAATAGGAGTTGGCATTGTTGACCGTTATCATGCAAAGTTTCCCCTTCTCTTTGATGGCTGCCAGGGTGGAACCCCGGGGTGGTCCCGGTGGTACTGCGTCGATTTCCTTCCGGGTTGACCTGGTTTCCAGCAGAATGCAGGTGGCAATGAGCAGTATGGATGTGAAAACAAAGAGAATCGCAATAAAATTGTCCTTGATCATTTTTTTCATGCAGAATCCTTTACGGTTTTATCTCCAGGCGGCTGACATTCTGATATCCCCTTGGAAGTTTTTTGCCCCTCAAGCCCCGTCTCGATTTGTAGTTTTCCTGGTTGCCGGGCTTTAAATTGAGGAAATGTTTACCAGAAAAGATAACAACGTTTGACTCCTCCGGCAACACCCTGAGGAATTTAACCCTCTCGGCTCCGGAAGTGAACAGCTGATCCTTCGGAATGCCGATGATTTTGTTGCCCTTGCCCTTTTCAAGCACAGGCATCTGGGTTACCGGAAAAATCAGCAGGCGCCCGGAGGTGGTGATGACGAAAATATTGTCGCTGTCCGGGGCCGCCACCGGTTCCGGGGGCATGATGGCGGCGTTGGGGGAAACGGTTAAAACGGCCTTGCCGTTTCTGTTTTTGGATGGAAGATTGCCAAATTCGGTGATAAACCCGAAGCCCGTGTCGGTGAAAAGGAGAAAAAGGTCGTTGTCCTCGCCGGTGAGCATGGCCGTGACAACGGCATCCCCGGGGATGGCCAGCCGTCCTGTGAGGGGTTCCCCAAGGCTTCTGGCCGAGGGGAAGGTGTGGGTGGGAAGGGAGTAGGTTCTGCCTGCGGAGTCGAGAAACACCGTGGGACGGTTGCTCATGGTTTTGGCATGGGCCAGGAGGTCGTCCCCGGACTTGAATTTGATCTTGGTCAGATCAAAGTCGTGGCCCTTGGCAGATCGGATCCAGCCCTTTTGGGAGAGGACAACGGTAACCGGCTCGGCTGCCAGGATCTCCTCTTCGGAAAAGGCTTCGGCCTCTTTCCGCTGTTTGATGGGAGATCGGCGCTGGTCTCCGAATTTCTTGATCTCCTGGTTGATCTCTTTTTTGATGAGGGTGTTTAAAAGCGTCTGGGAGCCCAGGGTCTGTTCAATGCTTTTGCGCTCTTTTACAAGGGACTTCTGCTCTTTTTTCAGCTTTGCCTCTTCGAGTCTTGCCAGGTGGCGCAGTTTGATGTCAAGGATGGCCGATGCCTGGATTTTG
This sequence comes from Desulfobacteraceae bacterium, assembly GCA_046496975.1. Taxonomy (GTDB): domain Bacteria; phylum Desulfobacterota; class Desulfobacteria; order Desulfobacterales; family Desulfobacteraceae; genus DATFJZ01. The sequence continues at coordinate 4,118 of JAWOGI010000337.1, forward strand.
GTCAGGTCAAACTGTTCCATGAGCTCTTTTTCCGGGTCATCACTGGACCGGATGATCTCTATGACGGCATCGATGTTCAAAAAGGCCGTAAGCAGGCCCTCCAAAATGTGGAGACGGTCCACCACCTGCTCCAGGCGGTGCTCCAGCCTTTTTGTGACGGTCTCTTTTCTGAAGGCCAGCCATTCCGACAGGATGGTCACCAGGGGTTTAACTTCGGGCTTGCCGTTGGTGCCGATCATGTTCATGTTCACCCGGAACGAGCGTTCCAGATCCGTGGTGGCAAAGAGATGATCCATGAGTAGATCACTGTCTGTCTTGCCGCTTTTGGGAACAATGACCAGGCGGGTGGGGGCTTCATGGTCGGATTCATCCCTGAGATCGCTGACCATGGGCAGTTTTTTTGCCGTCATCTGGGCGGCGATCTGCTCGAGGATTTTCTCCCCCGATGTGTGGTGGGGCAGGGCCGTGACCACAATGTCACCCTGCTCCAGGTGAAATTTTGCCCGCATCCTTATCCTGCCGTTGCCGGTGCGGTAAATCTCTTTTATCTCCGCTGCCGGGGTGATGATCTCAGCCTCTGTGGGAAAGTCCGGGCCTTTTACGATCCGGGCTATGTCATCGATGTCAGCACTGGGGTTGTCCAGCAGGTGAATGCATCCCTTTGCCACTTCCGTAAGGTTGTGGGGGGGGATGTCCGTTGCCATGCCCACGGCAATGCCCGCAGTGCCGTTGAGCAGAAGGTTGGGAAGCCGTGCCGGCAGAAGCGAGGGCTCCTGGAGGGTTCCGTCAAAATTGGGTTTCCAGGTGGTGGCCCCGAGGTCAATCTCGGCCAGGAGCACGTCGGCATACTTTGACAGGCGGGATTCGGTGTACCGCATGGCGGCAAAGGATTTCGGGTCATCCGGGGCTCCCCAGTTGCCCTGGCCGTCGAGAAGGGGGTAGCGGCAGGAGAAGGGCTGGGCCAAAAGCACCATGGCTTCGTAGCAGGCCAGGTCCCCGTGGGGGTGAAACTTGCCCAGGACGTCTCCCACGGTCCGTGCTGATTTTTTGTACTTTGCCGCGGCAGACAGCCCAAGTTTGCTCATGGCGTAGACAATCCTGCGCTGAACCGGTTTCAGGCCGTCGCCGATATGGGGCAGGGCCCTGTCCAAAATCACATACATGGCGTAGTTGAGGTAGGCCTTTTCGGCAAAGGCTTCAAAGGGGAGGGTTTCAAACCCCTCAAGGGATGTTGCTTTGTTTGTCTCCATTATTCGATCTCCTTGATGTCGCCCTTTGTTTCAATCCACCGGCGCCGGTCCGAAGCCCTTTTCTTTCCGAGAAGCATGTCCATTTTTTCAAAAACGGTTTTCTCGGCATCCCGGTTTTCACCGTCAACGACCAGCTGAACCAGCCGTCTTGTGTCCGGCGCTATGGTGGTCTCCTTGAGCTGGACGGGGTTCATCTCCCCCAGACCCTTGAACCGCTGAACATTGAGTTTGCCCTTTTTTTTCCGCCGCTGGAGTTTCTTGAGAATGGCCCGGCGTTCATCCTCGTCCAGGGCATAGAACACCTCTTTGCCCATGTCGATGCGGAACAGGGGGGGCATGGCAATGAAGATGTGTCCGTTTTTGACAAGTCCGGGAAAGTGCCTGTAAAACAGGGCGCACAAAAGGGTTGAGATGTGCAGGCCGTCGGAATCGGCATCGGCCAGGATGCAGATCTTGTTGTACCTGAGTTTTGAAAGGTCCTCGCTGTCCGGTTCCGTACCAATGGCCACGGAGATGTCGTGGATCTCCTTTGATCCCAGGATCTGGGAAGGGTCGGTCTCCCAGGTGTTGAGGATCTTTCCCCGCAGGGGCATGATCGCCTGGAAGCGTCTGTCCCTGGCCTGCTTGGCCGATCCTCCGGCGGAATCCCCTTCCACAAGAAACAGCTCACTCTTTTCCGGGTCGCTGCTGGTGCAGTCGGAGAGCTTGCCGGGCAAAGTGGGGCCGCTGGTCACCCGCTTCCGGGTCACTTTTCTCGCCTTTTTTATCCGGATCCTTGCGTTGTCAACGGCAAGGGCCGTCAGCTTCTCCCCGGCCTCGATGTTCTGGTTGAGCCAGAGGCTGAAAGCGTCTTTCACTGCAGAGTTGACAATGGGGGTACATTGGCGGGAGGAGAGCCGCTCTTTTGTCTGGCCGGAAAACTGGGCATCGTTGAGTTTTACCGAGAGAACAAAGGCGATGTTCTCCCAGAGATCCTCCGGGGCAATGTTTACCCCCTTGGGAAGCAGGTCCCTGAACCGGCAGAATTCTCGCACGGAATCCAGCAGTCCCGAGCGAAATCCGTTGACATGGGTGCCGCCCAGGGGGGTGGCGATGAGATTGACATAGCTCTCCCGCCGGTTCTCTCTTTTCTCTTCTGTCCAGTCGCAGGCCCAGGCAATGGCCGCTTCGTCGTTTTTGTACTCTCCGGCAAAGGGCGCATCAAAAAGGGTCTCCTGGTTTTCGAGGGATTCCAGCAGGTAATCCTTCAGCCCGAAGGTGTACCGCCACTCTTTTTTTTCATCGGTGGCCCGGTCGTAAAAGGTGATCAACAGGCCGGGGCAGAGCACCGCTTTGGCCTTTAACGTGTGCTTGATACTGGTTTTGGAAAATCCGGGGGTTTCAAAATAGGTCGCATCGGGGTAAAAGAGAAGGGTGGTGCCTGTTTTTCTGGAACGGTTCCGTTCCACCACTTCAAGATCCCCGGACTTGATGCCGTGTTTAAAGATGATCCTGTGAACGGCACTGTTCCTTTGGATGGTGATCTCAAGGTAGGAGGAGAGGGCGTTGACCACGGAAACCCCTACGCCGTGGAGGCCGCCGGAAAAATTGTAATCCTTGGTCGAGAACTTGGCCCCTGCGTGGAGCTTTGTCATGATCAGCTCCACACCGGATATCTTTTCAACGGGGTGGATGTCCACGGGCATTCCCCTGCCGTTGTCCCGGACTTCCATGGCGTTGTCGGCAAAGAGTGTCACATCGATGCGGTCGGCATGCCCTGCAATGGCTTCGTCAACGCTGTTGTCGATCACCTCGTGGGCAAGATGGTCAGGGCTTGACGTGTCCGTGTACATGCCCGGCCTTCTCTTGACAGGATCCAGTCCCTTGAGCACCTCGATGGAGTCGGCATTGTAACCGGTTTTGGCCTTGACGGATTTTTCTGATTGATCAAATAGCTCATTCATGAAAACAATACTCTTTAAAATTCTCGTTAAATCAGATATCATATACAAAATGGCTCAAGATTTAAATGTTTTTTTTGGGCTTGGTCATAATACCGGCCATGGCATATGATCACAACAAACGCCGAGGAGATGGTAAAAATGATGGGAAAAGTGCTCCTGGATCTAGCCAATCACTGCATTGAAACGGAAATCAGAAGAGAGTACAAGAAAAGAGTCTCTGCCTGTCTGAACAGCAGGGAGCCGGATGACTCCCTGGAGGCGGAACTTGAACTGTTAAAGGCGGCTCTGGAACAGTTTGATTTCTCTTTTTTGCGCGCCACCTACCCCTCCCTTGCCGGAGGAAGAAAAGAGAGGGTCTGCCTTGTTTCAAAAGGTTTTCGGACTCCCGGTGTGGAGATAAACGGACAGGAGATCTGACTGGATATCCTAATGGCTGAAGAGAGAACTTATCAATGAGTGGTGATCCGGAATTTTATTCCTTTGAAGAACAGTGGCGAAGGGCCGGGGAGGATGACAGAGCCGGGATGCTCTCCCGTTTGACTGAATTTCCTGCGGGTCAGGCGGTGTCGCCTGCTCTGGATGGTGCTGCCTCCTATCATTTTTCCGTCAGAACCAAGGCAAAGGCCATGCTGGATGCCCTGAAATCAGAGGTCCTTCGGCTGAACACCCGCTGGTCCGATCAGGGGGAATTTTTCAGGTCCGTTGAGCAGTCGTCCCTGTTTTCGGCCCGGATGTATCAGCGGCTGACCTTTGACCAGCCGGTGCAGGAGATGAAGTATCACCTGGAGCTGTTGCTCGAGTCCGGGGGCAGGGGACCTTTTTATGCCTGGCGTTTCTGCCAGGACAAGAAGCTCTCCGTGGAGGTGTTGAAGAATATCCTCTCCGCCCTTTCCGAAACGGCGAGACTTGCCCTTGTGGATCAGTATCTTGTCTCTCCCCCCCTGGTGAGGAGGAAATTCGGTTCTCTTTTTCGCCAGATGCTCGGCGCTCTCCAGGAGAGAGCACCGGTGATAGCCTTTTACGCCTCTCTTTTTGACCGGCAGAGGGATGCAGACCCTTTTCTGGACAATATTCCCCTTTCTTTGAGAAATCCCAGGACCATCATGGAAAACGAGCTGGTAGCCGGTGATGCGGACCGCCAGGTCAAGGCCCTCAAGGCCCTTTCCAGGATGGTTTCCAGGATCGACCCCAAGATGCTCTCTCTTCTCTTTACCCGGTCAAAAAGCGCCCATTTACGGAAAACCGTGCTGACCATTGTGGAGAACTCCTATCCAGGCACCTACCCGGAACTTGCCGATTCTGTTATGGACACCCTGTCAGAGGGCAATCAAAAAGAGGCCCTGGCGGCGTTCCGTGCCCTGGCCGTCTGCGGGACCATGCCCCTGTTCCGGCTGGTTGACCGGGTCAGGGAAAGGGCCGGCTGGCTCATGCCGGCCATCTGTAAAGAGCTCTCTTCTTTTTCCCGGATATCCCTTCTTTTCATCAATGATGTGCTGAACAGCAAGAAAATCTACCTTGAGACAAACAAAGAGGTGTACAAGGCCCTTGTCCTTGGCATGGTGAAAAAAAGGCCCGAGCGGATCATTGAACTTTTGGACGATTTCGGGGAGATTTCCGAAGAGTCCGACAGCATGGCGGCCTTTGAACTCTCAAGGAAAATTGAGATCCTCTTTTTGGAGGAGAAAAATGCCATTGAGTCCTGGAAAGAGGGGCTGGTTGAACAAAACACCCTTTCTCCTGAACCGAAAGGGTCAAAAGGGTTTTTCAACGGTCTGTTTTCAAGCTCCCTTGAGAAAAAGATCAAGACGGTCCGGCAGGGCCGGGCCGAGGCCGTGGATTTTAACCATGAAACCATTGAACACCTGGATTTTTCCTCCCAGCTTTTTCTGCTCCGACTGACCTTTACCGGCTGCCGCATCAACGATTCCGATTTTTCCTTTTCCTCGTTTGGTTCCGCCGATTTTAACCGGTGCCGGTTCGAAAATGTCAACCTGGACGGAGCAAAATTTGATGCCATCTCCTTTGAAAATGCTGTTTTTATCAATGTGTCGGCAAGAAACAGTGAGTTTGTCAACTGCAGTTTTTACGGGGCAACCCTGGTCAATTCCGATTTTACCGGTGCCTCCATGGTGGATGCGCTCTTGACAGGCTCGGTTGTCACAGGCTGTTTTTTTACCGGAACAGACCTTTCCGGCGCCACCTTTGCCGGGGCAGAGATCTGTGAGCTCTCCTTTGTCAAATCGATTTTGTTTCACACCGATTTTACCGCTGTCCGGGCAAGGTTCTGCCGGTTTCCCTCCCACGCTTTTCCGGTGATGGCATCGGAATATGCCGATTTTAATGCACGCTCATTTCCCGTGGAAATCGCTGATCTCTCCGATGCTTTGTTCAACAAAGCAGGAGGGGAGTCTGGGGTTTCCTGGCAGTTTGATCTGCTGCTTTTGACGGAGTTCATGCGGTTTGGAAAAAAACAGTTTTTAAAAAAGAATAAAATGTCATTGTTGACGGCCTTTGATCTTTTCCCCCCCCCACAGGCAGATCTGTTTGCCATGGTTCCGCTGCTGGTGCATGGCAACATAAGTTTTCCGGGATTTAACGCGGAAAAGGCAGAGGCTCCCCACGGCATATCCGGTTATCATCCCTCCCGGGAGTCCAGGGAGATCGCCCGGCACTATTTAAAAAAAGACCGCCTGGATGTCCAGCCTGTCTCTCTGGTCTGTGTGGAGGCGCTTTACACCATTGGAAGCATCGGCTCCATAGCCCAGGCATCGGAATCGGATATTGATTACTGGGTCTGCATCCGCCAGGGCTCCAGTGGCACCTTAAAGCAGACTCTTCAGAACAAGCTGGATCTCATTGAAAAATGGGCAATGGACCGCTTTCAAGCGGAGATCCATTTCTTTGTCGTTGATGCCAACCAGGCAAAAGAGGACCATTTCGGGGATTCCAGTGTCGAAAGTTCAGGTTCGGCCCAGGGGAGGATTCTCAAAGAAGAGTTTTACAGAACCATGATCCATGTTGCCGGCAAGCTGCCCCTGTGGTGTACCATTACCGCATCCCTTGCCAGGAACTACTATGAAGATCTCAACGCTTTTGTCTGCAAAAATCCTCAACAGTGCCGGTTCCTGGATATCGGGGATATCCATGACATCCCCACCGGAGAGTATTTCGGCGCATCCATCTGGCAGATGTTCAAACTGCTGAAAAGTCCTTTTAAGTCGGTTCTCAAAATGGCCCTCCTGGACACATTTATCCACGAAACAGGAGAAGAGGCCCTTTTGTGCAACAAGGTCAAGGATCAGTGGCTCACCTCGGGGTTTCAGTTTGACCTGGGGAAAACCGACTCCTACTACGTGCTTTTAAACAGCCTGGTCCAATATTACCAGGCCGCCAACGACGGTGAGGCCGTGGGGCTGGTCCAGTTGTGCTTTTTTTTGAAGGCGGGGATTTCAAGCCGTTCCCAGCTTGACAACACGCTGTTCGGTTTCAGGAAGAAATTTGTTGAACAGTGCATGGTCCAGTGGCACTGGAGCCGGAACCAGGTGTATGATGCGGGGAATTTTTCAGAGTGGGACTACAGTCGTGTCAACCGGCTGAGTGAAACCATTAAGAAATACATGGTGAAAGTATACAAAAAAGTGAACCTCGAGATGAACGGAAAAACGGCAAATCGGCCGATGATTACCCCGGAAGACAGGACAGCCCTTGGACGCAAGATGTTTGTCCAGTTTTCGAAACACCCTGACAAGATAGAAAAGCACCTGCTGGTATCGGGCAGTGCCGACGACTATTTCCAGCGGCTCAGTCTCAGGCACACACGGAATAGAGCAGGACAGGAGGAGTGGGAGCTGATCCACAAACAGACCCTGGGGAGCGGATCAAGAGAGGAGCGTTTGATAAAAGCATTCACCATTGAAAAGATCGCCGGGTGGTTTGTTCACAATGGATTTTATTCAGAAACCACACTGTTTCATCTTGTTCCCAATCCCACTTCTGTTTCGGTGGATGATATCAGTGACCTTTTAAAGCAGGTTCACGCTTTTTTTTCACGGCAGGATCAGGGAATCCGGTTCGAAGATCTCAGTTCAAAAGAAAAGATAACGTCCCTGTTTGTTTCTCTGAATTTCTGTGCTCCCAGGAGTGCCAGCAAGATCCACCATTGCGCCGCTCTCTACCTCAACTCCTGGGGGGAGATGTTTTGCCTCTTCTTTTCAGAACCCGACGGGTTTGACTCCATGGATCAGCTTGTGGCACGGCTTAAAAAAGAGCTGAAGGTGGAACAACTGCCTGAGCAGGCTGTGTTTTTTATGCCCAGGTCTTTTAAGAGGGGCAGCAGGGTGCGGGAAGCAGTTGTCTTTTCCCTTTAATCCGCTGTGTTCCATTGGCGTGTGGAAGACGTTGAAACGGTTGTTTTCACTGTCAAACCGGATGGTGTCTATCCTGTCCAGGCAGAGCTCTTTTTCCTGTTTTGTCATAACGCTGAACCGATAATGGTCATTAACATGTTTCAGTGGTTTCCCCTGTTCCTCTCTGGCATAAGCAAAATCCCTGTGGCTGCTGAGCCTGCCGGCAACTTCCCTGTTCAATGTCTCTTTTGATTTTTCCACCCGGTCTGCAATGTGATTGATAAATTCCTTCTCCAGCTCAAACCCGGCACTGTTTCTTGCCGACGCCATGGCGGCCAGTGTGGTTGTACCGATGCCGAGGAAGGGATCCACCACCGTGTCCCCTTTGACCGAATACATGTTGATGAGCCGGTAGGGAAGGGCAAAGGGAAAGGCGGCGCTTCGTTTCCGCTCTTCTTTGCCGGCAAATTTTTGAACGGCTCCCTTGAGGTCGAACCAGATGTCGGAGAACCATTGGTTCCGCTCTTCCCAGAACAGGGCGCTCTGCCTGCGCATCTCTTTTTGACTCGGTTTTTTAAACTCTTTTTTTGATTTTTTTCTCAGGATGAGCACATGCTCATGCTCCAGAGTGACATAGGCGCCGGCGGGAAGCATGCCCGATCCCATGAACTTGTTGGGGGCATTGGTCTGTTTTCGCCATAGAATCGACGGCATCGGTGAAAAACCGGTCTGCATCAGATAGTTGAGAATTCTTGCGTGGTTGGGGTAGAGTTGAAAATCCCCGCCAATTGTGCGTGTGGCATCTCCGACGTTGATGCAGGCAAAGCAACCCGGTTCGACGATCCGGTAAACTTCATCCCAGACCGGATCCAACTGCTGGTGCATCAGCTCAAAGGCCTCCTTCCCCCTGCCTTTTCCCAGAAGGAGACGGGTCCCGGGGGCTTTGGAGTTAAAGAGATCATCCCACATCTCTATCATGGGGTAGGGGGGAGAGGTCACCACCAGCTGGACCGAGTCCGGGGGGATCACGGACATGTCTGATGCGTCTG
>JAWOGI010000368.1:0-4148 GCA_046496975.1 Desulfobacteraceae bacterium
GGGAGGGTTTGGCTGCCGGGGAGAGGTGGTCCTGATCCGGCTGAAAAGAGGGGCGAAGCAGCCGATTCGACCGAGTGAATAGAGACATTTAACATCGAAAATACCTATGGCGGTCCCTTTCTTTGCGACCTGCATCCCAAAAGCCCTGAACCGGTAACCCGATCGCAAAGCATGCCACCCGTCTTTTCTGGAAAGCCTTCCTGAACTATTCCTTGCATCTGCTGCCCCGAGGGTATAGAATCGCCGCAGAATCACGAGTTCCACCACCAGTGAACACCCTGTCAAAGAGAGGAAATAATGGTACAGATTTTTGCAGAACCGGGAAGCAACCCCCATGAAATAATCAGGGAAACCGTCCAGGGCTCTGACCTGGATTTTCAGCAGGCAAAGGATGCCGCCAAAAAAATCGCCCTGGCAAAAAGCGGCAACTGCATGGTGCTTTCCTGGAAAAACGGAAAGACAGGAGAGTTCTACCCCAGGCGGGAGTGCGGCACCGAAGACAAGCCGGCCTGGATCCATTACGCCGAGGCAAGGGGCGCCAACCTCACCGTTGATATCAATGACGGCGACTATGTCTTCATGCTTATTCTGATTGAATAACAGGAACGAGGCTCTGGAGCTAAAGGAACCGGATTGACTTTAGAAAAAAACGACAGGCATACAAAGCCGATAGTATACAAAAAACTCATAAGAGACAGAATCCCGGAAATCATAAGCCGAAGCGGAAAGAGCTCGTTCCACCGCAAGATAACCGGTGATGAATTAAAGGATGCCCTGGGTCATAAAATTCTCGAAGAAGCCCATGAGCTTTTCACAGAATGGCAAAAGGGAAACCGGGATGAGATATTAAAAGAGTCGGCGGATCTTGTTGAAATTGTCCAGGCGGCATTAGAATACCACGATTTGACCCTTGAAGACCTTTTGTCGGAAAAAGAAAAGAGGGTTGAAAAGAGAGGTAGGTTTGACAGGCAGCTCTTCCTTGAACAGGTGGGGGGCAGCGATCTTCCACCTCCCCCTGAACGGCAGAGCCCCTGCCTGGTATTCAACCCCGTCCAGAAAAAGAAGCTTCTGGGTATCATCCGCAGCGAACTTGCAGCAAGCAGTGAAGTCCGCATCGCCTCGGCTTTTTATTCACCGGGGGATGCGAACCTTCTTGTTTCCGAGCTGTCATCCTTTGCCGACGGCGGGGGCAGGATAAGAGCAATCTTTTCCACCATGGGCAACATTACCCGGCCGGACCACCTGAGCCATTTTGAACGATATGTTCCCGATTCCAGCCTGAAGATTTTCCATCCCCACCACATTCCCTATGAAAAGTCTCCGCCCAATTTCCATGTAAAGGCGTGGCTTTTTTTGCACCAGGACGGCACCGGCGCAATGCTGTCAGGCTCATCCAACTTCACATCGGCGGGTCTGCTGAAAAACGTTGAATGGAACTATTTCTCCCCGGGGGAAGTGAACCTGCCCTTTGAAAACCGAAAATCACCATACAGCTCCGCCGTCACTGAATTTGACAGAGTCTGGGAAGAGGAATCGGTGTTTCTCTCCGATGACTTTCTGGGAGCGTACAGAAAAAGGTTCTACACCCATCCTCCCTGGTGGGCAGCAGGGGGAAAAGACAAGGAACTCTTTGACGGTGATGGCAGCTGGGGAGAGATGGAAGAGAAGGTCTTTGAACGGCCGCAACCCAATGAAGCCCAACAGGACGCCCTTGAAAATCTTGACAGCTTTCGAAGGGAAAAACTTACAAAAGTGGCCGTCATAGCGGCCACCGGCGTGGGCAAAACCCATCTGGCCGCCTTTGACTTCAGACAGAGCCGCCACGAAAGGATACTCTTCCTGGCCCACAGGGAGGTTATTCTCCGGGATGCCGTCGAAACATTCCGGGAGGTGATGGAAGATAACGCCTTCGGGGAGATATTAGGCGCAGGAAATACGGTCTTGAAAAACGGCCGGGCCGTATTTGCCATGGTGCAGACCCTGAGCCGCACCAGCCACCTTGAAAAATTCTCTCCAGAAGATTTTGACTATATTGTGATGGATGAATTCCACCACATCGAGGCGGACAGTTACAGGAAAATCGTCAATCACTTTACCCCGTCGTTTTTCCTCGGCCTGACGGCAACGCCGGAACGAATGGACGGCAGGGACATCCTTGCCCTCTGTGACCACAACATCGCCTTTGAAATCAGGCTCCTGGAGGCGGTGGACAAGGGGTGGCTGACCCCTTTCCAGTACTATGCCCTGTACGACAAAACAGATTATGACCAGATCACCTGGAACGGCACAGGCTACAGTGAAGCCGAACTTGCCAGGGCACTTGAAAACGATACACGAACCCGGATTTTGGCAAACAACCTGGAAAAGTATCTGCCGTCCAAGGGAAAGATGAAAACCCTTGCCTTCTGCAGCTCTGTCAGCCATGCAGAATATACGGCAAAAACACTTGCCGAGAATTTTAATATTCCAGCGGCTGTTCTCTGCGGCCGATCTTCCCACCAGGAACGACAGGAGACCATACAGCAGCTCCGGGACGAAAAGCACAACCTCAATGTTGTGTGCACGGTGGATATATTCAACGAAGGGGTCGATATCCCTGATTTGACCCATGTGGCATTTCTCCGCCCCACTCAGTCGTTTACCGTCCTGATCCAGCAGCTGGGAAGAGGACTGAGAAAGTCTCCCGGCAAGGAGTTTCTCGTTGTCCTCGATTTTGTCGGTAATTTCAGAAAGGCCCATGTAGCCCCCCTGGCCCTTTGCGGCTACACCAACATCAGCGATTTTGATGCAGAAAACCCCGACGGTTTTGTCAACTCTCTCAACAGGCGGCTCCCCGACAACTGCTACCTGAATGCCGACACTGAAGTTCGGCGGCTCTGGGCAAAGGATTTGAAGCAGATCATCCAGAACGGAAAAACCCATGGGGAACGGCTCAGGGAGACCTATCTGGAGATCAAACAAAATCTTGGCAGAAAAGAGCCCCTGTATCTCATGGACATGGTCTCCAACGCCCACGGCATCAACCCGCACCTCTACCTGAAACCAAATCCCTTCGGCAGCTGGCTTGACGCCCTGATTTACTGCGAGGGGGAAGACCTTGACGGGGCATTTACAACGATAAAGGGGACACCGGGGGAGTATCTCCTGAAGCATATTGAAACGGGCCTTAAACCCAACAAATCCTATAAAATGGTGGTGCTTCTGGTTCTTCTCAAGCTGGGGGGCACCCAATGGAACATCGCTGATATCGCCAAAGCGTTTCTCAACTGGTTCCTCGCCCGCCCGGGGTATATTTCAGACTATAAAGCCCTTGCAAAGAGCAGCAAGCCAGCTGACTACAGCATTGTCTCTGTCGTCTCCCATCTCAACAAAATGCCCCTGCACCGGCTGAGCAATACCGATGGTGACTGTTTTCTCCTGGACCGGGAGAACAACCGGTTTCTGCTCAAGGAGCCGTACAGAAAACAGTGGCTGGACCCTTTTTTCAGAACCCAGGCAAAAGACAGAATTGATTATGTTTTAACAAGGTATTTCAAAAGAAAGCAGCTTCAGCAGAAATTTCCTTTCAACGGGAAAACACCCCCGAGCCGATTTGAGATCCGACCCGGCTTTGCCGACCTGTTCTTTGAAAAGAGCCCCCTTCAGCCCGGCCAGGAAAAACAGGTCAAAGTTGTCATAACAAACGAAAAACACAGCGCTGTTTTCAGAAGGGAAAAAGAAGAAAAGAGGTTTTGGCTTGAATTCAGCGACGGAACAGAAGCAAAAGAGGCCCTTGGAAAGCTTGCACTTTCGATCCACGACCAGGGCCAGCAGCACTTGTTCCTCAAAGCCGATAACAACCAGCTTGTCATCTCCTGAGAGACGTCAAGTCTCTGGCAACCCAACCGGCCCCTGCCCTGGGGGCCATCGTTTTCAGGGATCAGAACCTACTGTTGGTGAACCCAGCAAAAAATCAGAAATTGCAACTAAAACGTCATATTTGAAATTTGGTAAGGAATCCTTGGAGATAAACACTTTTCTTAAAAAATGTTCACAATTTGCAGTAAGAAATTTTGGGTGACTTGAGGGGTGACTGGGGGCAGATTTTCGTCATCACCCGCCCCGTTTGTTCTCCTCAAACATCTCTACAGGCATGGGAGAATTCAGCT
>JAWOGI010000382.1:0-6112 GCA_046496975.1 Desulfobacteraceae bacterium
GATCATGAGTGGGGTGGCCCGACAAATGTGACAAGTGGCCGATGTTATGATCAAGCCCTGAATTGACAGATTAAGCGATTTTTCATTGACACACAAAATATTTCATAGTACGTATCAATGAAAACAGTATGTATTACCCTTAAACAAACAAGGAAAGACCCATGACACAGCGCATTACCCTGAGCATTCCAGACATGCTCTACGAAAAAATGGAAAAATGGCGGCAGTCGTTTAACCTGTCAAAAATGTTTCAGGAGGCCCTTGCCGAGGCCATTCACAAGAAAGAAGAGTTCCAGAAACGGTTTCAGCAGGAGAGCGATATCTCTGAAATCATCGAGCGGCTCAGGGCTGAAAAGATGCAGTCCGAGGGCAACTATTCGGAAAACGGCCGGGCCGAAGGGCTGCAGTGGGCCAGGAGCGCCCATTATGAGGACCTGATCTACGCGGCGAGCCTGGACGATTCCCATGACACCGCCCAGGACCCAAGACTTGGCGCCTATTTTACAGAGCTCATGGATTCCAGCCTTTTCAGGGAAAAATCACCCCGGGAGATGGAAAAGTACACAAAGCTCTTTTTTGATGGATGGCGCAGGGGAGTTGCTGAATTCTGGGACGAAATAAAGGAGAAACTTTAACATGGCAGCGACGGATGCATCAAATATTCTCGGTGTTGATATCGGTTCTGTATCAATATCAATTGTTGAACTCTCGTTGAACGGAACCATCCTCAGCACAGGCTACGCCTTTCACCACGGCAACATCAGACAGGGGCTTTCCAGAGCCCTTTTGACCACATCTCTGTCCGGTATCGGCCATGTGGCGGCCACCTCCTCCACCCACGCATCTGTTTTGCGAAACAACACATTTGATGACCAGGTCTCCCTGATCCGGGCGGCCAAGAAGCTTCACCCCGACATCGGCTCCATCCTCAACGTGGGCGGAGAAAAGTTCAGCCTGAGCCTGTTTGACGTTCAGGGGAGCTACGCCGGCTCCCGGAACAACACCGCCTGTGCCGCCGGCACGGGCAGCTTCCTGGACCAGCAGGCCGGCCGCCTGGGTCTTGAAACCTCCCGGGAGCTGGCCCGGCAGGCCTGCGACAATGTACTGACCATTCCGGACATCGCCACCCGATGCGCGGTGTTTGCCAAGACCGACCTGATCCATGCCCAGCAGGAAGGCTTTTCCGTGCCCCAGATCTGCGACGGGCTCTGCCGGGGACTGGCCAAAAACCTGTTTAACACCCTGTTCAGGGAGAAGGAGATCCGCACCCCTGTAATCTTCTGCGGCGGGGTTGCCAAAAACAGCTCGGTAAAAGTCCACCTGGAAAGCCTCATCAATACCGCCCTCACCTGCGATGACCACGCTCACCTTTACGGAGCCCTTGGAGCGGCCCTGTGCATGGCCGACCGTCTGGAAAAAGAAAAACCGGTTTTTTGGGAAAAGAGACGATACGCATCCATAGATGATCTGCTGGAACAGAAAGAGAAAAAGCGAAAGTACTTTTACGCCGGTCTTTCTCTGGATCTCTCCAGCTATCCCGATTTTAAAGGATTTTCCAGCCTCGTGGCCGGGCAGGAGCATAATCCAGCCCAAGGGCACGAGGAGAAACCTGGCCAAAACAGTTGTCCAAAAGAAGCGAACCCCGTTGAGGTGGACATCTACATGGATCCTGCCGCCCTTGACAGGACCGAAGGGTTTCTCGGCCTGGATGTCGGCTCCACAAGCACCAAGGCGGTGATCATCGACACCACGGGACAGGTCATTGCGGGATTTTACACCCGAACCGCTTCAAAGCCTGTCAAGGCCGTTCAAAGCATATTCCGGTCCGCCCATGAATTTGCCGAAACCAACAAAATTTTCCTGGATATCCAGGGGTGCGGCACCACCGGCTCCGGCCGGAAGATATCCGCCGGCATCATCGGGGCCGACCTGGTTCTGGATGAGATCTCCGCCCATGCCAGGGCCGCCTGGGAGCTCAACCCCGATGTGGACACCATCATCGAGATCGGGGGCCAGGACGCAAAGTTCACAACCATGAAAAACGGGGTTGTCACCTCGTCGTTCATGAACACGGTGTGCGCCGCCGGCACGGGGAGTTTCATCGAAGAGCAGGCGGCAAAGCTCGGCTGTCCCCTGGACGAGTATGCATCCCGGACCGAGGCGGCCCAATCCCCGGCCTCCAGTGACCGGTGCACGGTTTTCATGGAGCGGGACATCAACCACTTCCTGTCCGAGGGGTACCAGGTCAACGAGGTGCTGGCCTCGGCCCTCCACTCGGTGAGGGACAACTACCTGAGCAAGGTTGCAAACCCGGCCAGAATCGGAACCACCGTGCTGTTCCAGGGGGCAACGGCGAAAAACCGAAGCCTTGTTGCCGCCTTTGAGCAGAAGCTCAACCAGCCCATCCATGTCTCCCGGTTCTGCCACCTCACCGGAGCTTTGGGGGTGGCTTTGACCTTGAAGGACCAGAACCGCCGGAGCAGCACCTTCAGGGGATTTGACCTGTGGCGGGAAGCTATCCCGGTGAGGCAGGAGGTGTGCCGGCTCTGCACCAACAACTGCAAGCTCACCATTGCCGACCTGGCAGACAAGACCGTGGCCTTCGGCTTTTTGTGCGGCCGGGATTATGACACCAACCACTATGTGGCCAGGAAGAAGGGGTTCAACCTGCTCAAGGCAAGAAAAAAAGCCGTCGACCTGCCCCCCCCCGGGCCTGTAAAAAAAGAGGTCACCATCGGGCTTCCGGCAGCGGTCCACCTGGTGGAAGATCTGGAGTTCTGGAAGGTGTTTTTCAACCGCCTGGGCATCAAAACCATCACCTCGGAAACCATGAAAACCCCGGTGTCAACGGGACGCTCCCTTGCCAGCGCCGAATTCTGCACCCCCATCACCGCCATGCACGGCCACGTGGCCGATCTTCTCAACAGAGCCGATCTTGTGTTTCTCCCCTATTACTTTGAGCAGGGAAGCAAAAACAGAAACAGACGGCGGCAGTTCTGCTACTACACCCAATACCTTCCCTCCATCGTTGCCACCATCCCCGGCATCGACAGAAATCGGATCATCTCGCCGGTGGTCCGGTACCTCTACACCAATTTTCACACCAAAATCGAGCTGTACAGGGCCCTGAACGGCAACGCCGGGGAGAAGATCAGCTTTTTTGAGATCTCATCGGCCTACGACAGGGCCTGGGAGTGGAAACGACAGTATGACAGCCGGCTCAAAGAGATCATGAAACAAGAGCAGAAAACATCCAGAGACATTGACGTGGTACTTCTCGGCAGGCCCTACACCCTCCTCTCCCCCACCCTGAACAGCCGGATACCCGATATCTTCTCCTCCCTGAACGTCAAGACCTATTTCCAGGACATGGTGGATATTTCCAGTCACGATTTTTCCACCATCGACCCCCTGCTCTCGGAGATCCACTGGAAGCACGCCGCCGCCATAATCAAGGCGGCCCTTGTTGCCGCCAGGACCGAAAACCTCTACCCGGTTTACGTCACTTCGTTCAAGTGCTCGCCGGATGCCTTCGGGGTGGACTATTTCAAGAAAATCATGGAGGCCCACGACAAGCCCTACCTGGTGTTAGAACTGGACGAACACGATTCCAATGTGGGGTATGAAACCCGCATCGAGGCGGCGGTCCGCTCCTTTCGAAACCACAAGGCCTATTTTTCAGCACCGGTACCGGAGACCCCATCTCCGGCCAAAAAGCTGGCAAAGGCCTGTGTCAATCCCGATTTCACCCCAAAGCTGAAAGACAAAACCATCATCTACCCCAACTGGGACTCCATCACCGGCCGGCTCCTCGCCGCCACCCTGGAAGGAGAGGGGTACCACACCGTGCTCATGGAAGAGACCCATGAGACCATCCAGCAGAGCCTTAAGACCAACACCGGCCAGTGTCTCCCCCTGAACGCCATCGCCAGCGGGTTTGAACAGACCATGAGAAACCACACCCTGGATCCTGGAAACTGTGTGCTCTGGATGAGCAGGTCCGACATCTCCTGCAACATCAAGATGTACCCCGCCGTCATAAAATCCCTTGTCCGGTCAAGCCCGGGCATGGAAAAAGCAGATGTGTACAGGGGAGACTTCGCCTTTACCGATATATCCATGAGGGCCGCTGTCAACGCCTATTTTTCCTATATGTTCGGCGGGCTCATCCGCAAGACCGCCTGCCGGATACGCCCCTATGAAACTGTCAAGGGGGAAACGGACAGGGCCGTCGAAAAGGCCCTTGGAATCCTGGAAACGGCCTTCCGGGAGAGGGGATCAAAGGAAGAGGCCCTTGCCGAGGCAGTCTCGTTTTTTGCATGGATCGAAACCAACAAAGGAAAGAGACGGCCCAAGGTTGGGATCTTCGGTGACTTTTACGTCAGGGACAACGAGGTGATGAACCAGGATTTGATCCATTTCATCGAGGCCAACGGCGGCGAGGTGGTGCCGACCCCCTACTACCGGTTTGCCAAGATGATTGCCGACTCCTACTTTAAGAAGTGGTTCAAGGAGGGGAAATACCTCAGCATCATCTCGTACAAAACCCTTCTGACGGCCATGACCCAGATGGAAAAACAGTACTACAAATACTTTAAACCCCTTTTGAACGAAGAAGAGTCGGACTACACCGACTCCCACGAGGAGATCCTGGCACGATACGGCCTGAAACCCGAGCACACCGGGGAATCCATGGACAACATCCTAAAGATCCACTACACCATCAAGGAGCACCCGGATCTTGACCTCTTTGTCCAGACAAGCCCCTCTTTCTGCTGCCCTGCCCTGGTCACCGAGGCCATGGCTGCCAGTATCGAGAAAACCAGCGGCGTGCCCATTGTCAGTGTCACCTATGACGGATCCGGGGGCAACCGCAACCGGGTGATCATCCCCTTCCTAAAATACACCCGGGAGAAGAGCTACTCCCAGAGAATGAGGAAATCGGTCTGACGGCTTGAGGGCAGGTACGGCCTTAACCGGGGATTTTTTTCCAGGAAGCGGTTCTGGAACTCGATCCGCTTGACCCCGACCCTGTTGTGCCTGTCCACGGCCCGCCGGTAGCGCATATAGTAGGCATCGTAATTTTTGATGTACCGGGGGCTTCTCTCCTCGATCTCGTAATAATTTTCAAAGACGTACTGCAGGAGGGCGAGAAACGCCTCCAGGTAATGGTCCAGGGTCTCTTCGTAACGGATCACAGCCTTGCTGTTGTAGTACTCCTTGATCTGCTCCAGCCACAGCAGGTTCTCCCTGGCTAGGACTTTGCGGTAATCGGCAATAAAGGTGTTGAGCCGGTTCACCGCGGTCTTGTGCCTGAGGTTGAGCACCTTTAATTGGCCGATGAACTCGATGGTCTCGGCAACCCCGGAGCGCCTGGACTGGATCTTGCTCATTTTTTCCAGCTCTTCGATGGCATTGTCAAGGGTGACCGTGGCGTTCTTCAGCTTTTTGGTCAATTTGATCATCTGCCGTCCCACCGGTGAATATTTTGCCATTTCGGCCTTTTTTTTCTCCACAGAGTAGATGATCGCCTCCCCGGCTCCAACAGCAGCCAGAGAAACAACAACGATCAGCACCGGCACAACGGCCTTTTCGGCCCTTGTTGCGACAAAATACCAGAGACTGACAGGGGGCGAGAAAAATACGGCCAGGGCCCACCACTTAGAACGCCCTTTTCTGCGCGTATCCATCAGAACGTACAGGGCAAGAATACAGGCGCAGGGAACGTATAGATAGTACAAGGCATTACCTCCAGAACCAGGCTTCATCTTTTTATATGAAAGTCGTGGTGCGCCGGCAGCCGATCCGGGTTTTGCCCTACGCTCATTCTCACAGCCCGTCCATGGGCTGCTCCGAGGTGAGCGGCAGCTGTTTAGAGCATCCATGCTCACAGCTACCGCTCAAAACCGCTACGGGCAAAACCCGGATCGTCTGCCTCTAATTCGACTTTCAACCTTTGTTTTGAGCACGCTGCTCATGGCTGTTATATGAAAGCCGTCAGCCATCAGTACTCAGCTAAAAGCTAACAGCTAACAGCTTTCATGCTTTGTTGTGCCCGGCAGGGCATGGGTGTTTTATATGAAAGTCGTGTTGCGCCGGCAGCCGATTCGGG
>JAWOGI010000047.1:0-20411 GCA_046496975.1 Desulfobacteraceae bacterium
ATCAGCCATCAGCCATCAGCCTTCAGTACTCAGTACTCAGTACTCAGTTATCAGCTTCCAGTAAATTCCTGCTGGTTACTGACGGCTGACGGCTTTCATATAAAAAGAAAGTCGTGTGGTCTGAATATCTCATGATGGCAGATCGATTTTTTCCATTGACGAAGACAAAACCAGGGTGTTTTTGTTAAAACAGACGTCGATGGGCTCTCCCGAGGGCTGAACCACCGAAACATTTTTTTCCAGGGCAGCGGCAACGGCAATGGTGCCGGACCCGCAGGAGCTCTCCTCCAGACAGGTGTTTATATCCCTTACCCACACCACCGGCCTCATGTACAGTTTTTCCATCTCTTCCCGCAGCCAGACCACTCCCACGGCACTGCCGTCAATTCCCAGCCTGTTTTTGATTGCCAGCATCTCGCCGGCGGCTCCATTGCCATTGACAGGAAAATCCGTTTCTTTCACCATGATGTGAACGATGCCGCCAAGGTCAACAATGGTAACCGGTTTTCCATCCAGGCGCCCCTCTCTTTTTTCCGCATCAAGACCTTTGAAGCCTGCGCTGCAGGCAAATTTACCAGTGCCGGTCCGGGTTACCTCGGCCGTGACAGGGGGGGCAAACCCCGAGATGTGAAACTGGAAACCGTCTTTTCCCGGGTTGAGCTCTTTTAAAAGGCAGGCAAAACTCCGGGCTGCATTGCCGCAGAACTCCCCCCCGGCCATCTCAAGGCGGGGAAGAGAGCAATCTTCCCGGTAAAACCCCACCTGCTCCACCCAAGGGTGTGCCCTTTGAATCAGCTTGTTAAGCATCGGGTAATCATTTTGGGTACAATCTGTATCGTAACAGATTGCCGTTGGGTTGCCTCCTGCGGCATCAAAAACAGATATTTTCATTCTTTTCTTCCTGTAACGGCCATGAACAGCGTGTTCAAAACAAAGATAGGGTCGTAGACGCGGAGCCAAGTCGAATTAGAGGCAGCCGGTCCGGGGCATTGTCCGTAGCGGTTTTGAGCGGCAGCGGTCAGCATGGACGCTGAAGGAGCTGCCGCTCACCTCGGAGCAGCCCATGGACGGGCTGTGAGAACAGATTCAGGCCATCTCCGGGCCCTGCTGATGAGCGTGGATCAGCTTGGAGGGGATGGTGCAGGTTTTGAACCCCTCACCGACGCAGACCATCACAAACCTGGCCTGGTTGCAGGGCAGTTCTTCCCCCTGCCTGTACATGGCCTGATTGACGATGATGCTCCTCGAACCGATCTTTTCCACCCTGCTGACGATGTCGATCACGTCATCATAAAACACCGGCGCCTTGTACCGGACATTGGCCTCCACCACGGTGAGGTGGTTCCGGTCCTCTGTTACCAGGGTCATGTAGGGATAGCCGATGTCCCGCATCTGTTCGTCCCTCGCCTGGTTGTAAATGTCAAGGTACCGGCCGTTGTACACAACCCCGCCGGTATCGATGTAGCTCAACGGTACCCGGAAACGGAATGTGTGTTCTGGATAGTCCTGCTCTTTTTCCATGTTTCTCCCTGTCTTAATGCCATGAAAAGCAATAAAACCACCCGTAGGTCCTGCCTTTTAAGTGGTTTTCCCATTGCGCCCATGGCCGATATTTGGGCTTGGTCATAACATCGGCCACTCGTCACATTTGGCGGGCCAACGGGGTCAGGCTTTTGTTATTGACGTTATCGGACAGAACAGCACAGTCAAACCATAAAGTACACGATAATGTTAATAACGAAAAGGTGACCCCACCTCAGGTTGGCCGATGTTATGACCAAGCCCGGATATTTTTACATCGGTTTTGCCGCCAGGGCCACCCACTCTCCCATGGTTCTGGTGCTGGTGACAAAAAAACCGTTTTCGGCAAGCCGGGAGAGTACGGCCTCTTTTTTCTCCTGGATAATGCCTGAGAAGAGAGCCGTCCCCCCTGGTTTTACTTTTTTTCTGATATCAGGCAGAATATCGATGATCACCTCTGCCAGGATGTTGGCCGTTACCAGGTCAAACTGCGCAACGTCGGTATGATCAATGGTGTTGTGCGAAACCTGGTATGTTTCTGAAGAAATCCCGTTTTTTTCAAGGTTCTCCCGGGCAATCTCCACGGCCACTTCATCGTTGTCAATGCCGGACATCCTCCCGGCTCCCAGTTTGGCCGCCGTGATCATGAGAATCCCCGAACCGGTCCCCACATCGAAAAACGAGGCCCCGGGCTCGAGGTACTCTTCGATCATGGCAATGCACATGGAGGTGGTTTCGTGGGTGCCCGTTCCAAAGGCCATGCCTGGATCGATCTCGACGATGATATCCCCGGGCTCTGCATCAAAGGGTCTCCATGCCGGCTTGATTACGATCCGGTCGGTAATGCGGGTTGCATAAAAGAACTCCTTCCAGGATTCGGCCCACTCTTCCTGGTCAATGGGTTTGGTGGTGATGGTCACGGCAATGCCCTGTTCTTTCAGGGTGTCAAATTTTTCCTTTAGGGCGGCAAGAGTGGCGGCGGACCGGTCACTGGCGGGAATATACCCCGACACGGCATTCTCCGTCAATCCGGCGGGAGTATCCCGTTGAAAGCCATCGTCCGGCTCGGGCAGGGGCGTGCTGCACACCACCCCTTTCAGCCCGAGGGTGAAGAAGATATCAGAAACCAGCTCTTCTGCCAGCCAGATATCCTCTGCTTCAAAGCACGCTTTTATCTCTATCCATTTCATGGTACAGTATAGCCTTGATTTTTCATTTGTATTGTGGTTAATAATTGGTTTTGTTTAAATACAGACCAAGTCCGGTCAGCGTTTGCCCCAAACTTTTTAATGCAATTTTCAGGAGATTGCAAATGAATAAAGGCGCCATGAAAAAAAACATCCTTATTCTGGTCCTTGTTTTGCTTCCATTGACCCTCCCCGGCTGGGTTTTTTCCCAAAACGGTGTTACCATTGTCTCCTCCCTGGACAAGAAAATGAAACACTTTCCGGTGGATCTTGAAACGATGAAAACCCGGAGCCGGACCATCACGACCATGGATCTCAATTTTCACAGCCTGGGGACGGCAGCTTACCGGGGCATTACCATCAAAAAACTGCTGGGCCTGGCCCATGTTTCCTGGGACAAGGGGGTGACCACCCTTGGCAAGGACCAGTACATGGGATTCATCTCCCCTGAGAGAATCGCAGAAGAACAGGTGATCCTGGCCTGGCTGATCAACGGGGAAAAGATTTCTCCCCTGGAAGGCGGACCTTTGAAAATCATCTTCCATTCCGATGAAAAGGTCCATGGCAGCAACTACACCTGGTATGTAAAAACCTTTTTTGCCGGCAGGATCGAAGCCCCCGTGCTGACGGTCAAGGCCGGCAAACAGGAAAGCTCTCTCTCTTTTGACCGCCTTGCAAAACATGCCCGATTTCTTGACAGGAATCTCTTTTCAATACCGTCGGGGAACCGGGACGACTACCCGGGAACCATCGGGGCAGTCAAGGCTGTCCCCCTTGAAAAAATCGTCTCCATGGCCGGGGCAGAGGTCTCTTCCTCTGTCTCATTGACCCCCTTTGCCGGAAAAACCGTCACTCTGTCTGCTGACACGGTGACTGATTTTCCGGTATTCGTTGTGGTTGCAATGGAACAAAAGCCCCTGCACCCGGTGCATGGCGGTCCTTTTTCCGTTGTTTTTCCCACGGAAGATTACCCGAAGCTTGCCGGCCGGGTACCTGAAAACGGTGCCCTTTTTTTCCTGGAAAGGATAACCATAAGGTGATGATCTGCCATGCGATCCAAACTTAAACTCCAGGCCCAGCTGTTCTTCTCTGTGGTGCTGGTTGTCGGTACTGTACTGGTGATCCTTTTTTCGGTGATCGCTGTCAGACATAAGGCATCCCTGGAGAAAAACACCCTGCACGAATTCTATTTGAAAACCGGCTCCATGACCAGGCGCCTTGGCCAGCTGATGTTCAGCGGCAATTTCCGGCACATGATGATCACCCTTAAAGGGGAAATGAAAAACGACCCCAGGATGCTCTATTTTTTCGTCACAGACCCCCGGGGAAAGATTGTTGTGGCCGATGATGAGAAGGCTGTGGGGAGGGATCACTTCCAAAGGGTGCCGTCAAAGGCCGATCTGCCCGACCCTCTCTTTGAAAATTTCCTCCGTGCCGGCGGCAGGGATGAAGACCGGGTCCGCTTTAAGGCCTACAAGACCTGCGTTCTGCAGGATATCCGGAACGACGGCTCTATTCGGGCTGAAAAAGGAGAAAAGATCTTTGACACCTTCTGGGATATCTACTACATGGACCGGCAGGTGGGAAGTCTGCGGACCGGCTTTTCCACGAAGGCCATGGAAGAGGATGCCGCCTCATTTCAAAGGAGCCTGGTGGTTTCCGGCGTCCTGCTCCTCGGGGTGGTGATGCTGCTGATATTGTTCGTGGTTCGAAAAAGCATGGCTCCCCTGGAACAGCTGACAGCCAAACTTGCCATGCTCCAGGACACAGCCGACGGCACGGAAATGAGAGAAGAGCTGGAACACCTGACCATTGACCATGTCCCTTCGGCCAGTTACGAGATAGAGCACCTGATCCTGGCCTTTGAAAAACTCGGCGAACTGTTTAAAACCAACTGGGACCAGCTGGAAAGACACCGCAACAACCTCGAACATATGGTTCACGAAAGGACTGCCGAACTCAAATCGGCCAACGAGGAGTTGACAAGGAGAATAGAAGAGCGGGCCGAGATCGAGGACCGCGCCGTCAATTCCCAGCGGCTTGAAACCGTGGGAATGCTTGCCGGCGGCATTGCCCATGATTTCAACAACCTCTTCATGGCCATCCAGGGGAATGCCTCCCTCATCAAGCGAAAAACCGACCCTGACAGCCCGGCAAGCCTCAAGGCCGACAAGATAGCCGAGATCGTCAACCAGGGGGCAGAGGTGATACGCCAGCTTCTCGGGTTTGCCAGGGGGGGCAAGTACAACCCGGTGCCGCTGAATATCAATGACATCGTTGACAGCCACCTCAAGATGTTCCTCACCACAAGAAAGGAACTTAGCATCCAGCGATCCTATGACAAGGAAATTCTGCCGGTGGAGGCGGACCAGGGCCAGATCGGGCAGGTGGTGCTCAACCTTCTGCTCAACGCCTCCGATGCAATGCCGGGAAAGGGAACCCTCATGGTAACGACCCGAAACCTGACACTTGAGACACCGGATGTCGCTCCCCATGACCTGCCCCCCGGCCGGTATGTGAACTTCTCTGTTGGGGATTCGGGAACGGGCATGGACGACAAGATGCTCGAGCAGATATTTGATCCGTTTTTCACCACCAAACAGATGGGCCACGGCACCGGCATGGGGCTGGCTTCCGCCTGGGGGATCATCCGCAACCACAATGGCTTCATCACAGTTGAAAGCACTGTTAACCAGGGATCGCTTTTTTCAGTGTTTCTACCTGCTGCTGAAAAAAGCCAGACCAGAAAAGGCGAGGACTCTTGATGGACGAAAAGCTGTTTGTATCCAATCCCTATGAGAACCTGTTTATTTACTATCTTCAAGGCAAGGTTCCCCGGGCTCCCCTGGAAAAACAGGCGGGGTTCATCGGGAACTGGGAGGAGGAGGGGTTTTCCTTTCTCTTTTTTTCCGCCCCTGCCGATGATGCCGTGGCAGCGATTACCGCCCCGGACAACGGCCCCGTTTTCATCGACCAGTATGAAATGACCTGCGAACAGTGGCACGGGGACAAGATCGATTCCTACACCACCGGCCGTTTCTGCGTCTCTCCCCCGTGGAAGATCCCCTTTGTCAACCGGCCGGAAACGAAACATCTCCTTTTGGACCCCGGGGTGGTGTTCGGCACGGGCAGGCACCAGACCACCGAGGACTGCCTGGGGTACATGGAGACCCTCTTCGACACTGAGACCATCGGCTCGGTGCTGGACCTCGGCACGGGAACGGGGCTGCTGGCCCTGGGGGCCGCAGCCCTTGGATGCCGGAAAGTACTGGCTTTGGACTTTAACCTGCTGGCGGCAGAAACCGCTTTGCACAATATCCGGCTCAACGGCTATGAAGAGCAGATCGTGGCTGTCCAGGCAAGGGCAGAGGAGTTTATCACCCTTTCCTCGGACCTTGTGGTGGCCAATATCCACTACGATGTGATGAAAACCCTCATCGAAACCGAAGCCTTTTTGCAGAAGAAATGGTTTATCCTCTCGGGCCTGTTAAAGAGCGAAGCGGCAAAGGTGCTGGCAAGGCTTGGGGCAATGGAGGTCACCATTGTTGAGACCGCCTGCAATGACGGAGTGTGGCACACTATTCTGGGCAGGCGTAACGCTCCTTGGGCGGGTTGAAATAACCGTGGATCAGCCGGGGAAATCGTTTTCCAAGTTCTTTGATGATACGGGCCATGCCAAGGGGCTCACCGGGATTTCCCCACTGCTCCATGAGCCGGCAATAGGCCAGGGGATCGAAATTGAGGTTCCGCCACTGGATCATTCCAACGGGGTATCGATCGAGAAACTCTGTCAAGGCCTCAAACTCCGCCTCTGAATCGGTGAATCCCGGCACGTTCAGGTAGTTGATCGAGACGAATTTTTTCTTTTTGCCCGCCGTCTCAATGCTCTGGATCACATCCTTGAAATCATAGCTTCTCGGCCGGAAATAGGCCGTATAGCACTCTTTTCTCACCGAGTTCATGCTCACCCGGACAGCGTCGAGGCCAGCGTCAAAAAGGGCTTCGATGCGATCGGGAATGCCGGCATTGGTGTTCATGTTGATGGTGCCGGCATCGGTCTTCTGCCGCACCGCCCTGACAGCCGGTTCAATCACATCAAAGGCGGTGAGGGGATCGCCTTCGCATCCCTGGCCAAAGCTGACA
Source organism: Desulfobacteraceae bacterium (assembly GCA_046496975.1). Taxonomy (GTDB): domain Bacteria; phylum Desulfobacterota; class Desulfobacteria; order Desulfobacterales; family Desulfobacteraceae; genus DATFJZ01. The sequence goes on from JAWOGI010000047.1 coordinate 6,852, forward strand.
ACGCTCCGGTCGACCTTTGAAATGTGCTCCAGGGCCAGCTGGGAGATCTCCCGGGAAGTGGGGGTGAAGTCGATCCTCTCCTGGCAGGCGACAAGGCTGTTTTCCGTTTGGAAAGAGATGCAGCCAAGGCAGTTGGCATTGCAGCTTCTTGCCGTGGGCAGGGGCGCTTCGTACCGCCCCAGGAAGAAGTTCTTGGCCGCCGGACAGCCGTATTCCAGGGCGCACTTTTCGATGTGGCGCATGAGCCGGTTGTGGGGATACGCCTTTCCCATCCGGTCAATACCGGCAACAATCCCGTTGCGGGGCATGAGCCTCAGGTCCTGGCGCCTTTCTCTGTCAACACAGATGGCGGCCGACCGAAAACCGCCATCTCCCCAGGCCGCGGCCCCGTAGGAGAAGAGGGGAAGCAGCTGCTCGTCCCGGGTCTCGTAGGCGGCAAAATACCGGTTTACAAAGCCCGGTGAATTGAATACGGCCACGGGGAAGATCCGCTCATTGTCTGCATAGGGATTCCTGTCCAGAATGACAAACCCGCCGGTGTCAAAGTCAAACACCACAGGTCTCTGGTTGGGCAGCATCATCAGTTCACTGCCGTGGGGCATCTCGACGGTCTCTTCTCCTGTGAGCAGCACTTTTCTACTGCCTGCCATGGCAGCTGCCCCAAACTCCTCAAGCTCGAATATCTCTCCCTGCTCATTGGCCACAAGGGGCATCAACGGTTTTAACCTGGTCTTGTTCATCTTTTTTCCTCAATTTCTGGTTTCAGGGGCCTGGCTGGCTCACGAATCAATTAATCTTACCGGAGTTCCCATGGCCCGCTCTCATCACGTCCAACCATGCCATGTTCTCGGAAAAAGTCAACAGTGAGGTGGGGTCAGGCTTTCGTTATTAACATTATCGCATCCCGGGGTGGGGTCAGAATTGCTTTTCACCTCAGAAAAGGCTTGATAATACTGGATATGCTGGTATACTTGGGGTTTGTTTTTTTAACTGGAATACGTTTTAAACGTTTTAATTTTCATGGAGTTGATACGCTTATGTGCCTTGCAGTTCCCTCAAGGATAGTCGAGATTAAGGAGACCGTTGCAACGGTGGATGTTGACGGAGTATCACGGGAGGCGAGCATCATGCTTCTCGATGATGTCAAGGTGGGGGATTACGTGATCGTCCATGCCGGCTTTGCCATCAGCCAGATCGATGAAGAGACCGCAGAGCAGACCTTGACGGAGATGCGGGAGATGCTCTCTGCCCAGGACCGGGAGAGTCTTGAATAGGATTCTGGCAAGAAGGATTTTCATCACCGGTGTTGTCCAGGGTGTCGGCTTCAGGCCCTTTCTCTTCCAGCTTGCCGCCAGGTACGGCCTGGCAGGCCGGGTGGTCAACACGGCCAGGGGGGTCACCCTTGATGTGGAAGGCCCTTTTGCACCGCCCCTGGATGTTGATCGGTTTTGCGCCGAGATCCATGAAAACAGCCCCCCCCTGGCATCCATTGCCGGGGTGCAGGTGGAAAAAACCGGAGTAAAGGGGTATGAGACGTTCACCATCGCTTCCAGCCGAAAAGAGGGAAAGCACAAGGCGGCCCTCATCGCCCCGGATGTTTCCGTGTGCGAGGAGTGCGTTGCCGAGATGAACGACCCCGGCAACCGACGGTTTGGCTATCCTTTCATCAACTGCACCAATTGCGGCCCCAGGTACACCATCATCAAAGATCTTCCCTATGACAGGCCCCGCACCTCCATGGCAGCTTTCACCATGTGCCAAAAGTGCCGGGCAGAGTACGACAATCCCATGGACCGGCGGTTCCACGCCCAGCCCAATGCCTGCCCGGAATGCGGCCCCCACGCCTTTCTGGTCAACGGCCGGAAAGAGACGATGGACCTGGAGGGAAAGGACGCCGTCACCCGTGCCGCCGATCTCCTTGGCCGGGGAGAGATCCTCGGGGTGAAGGGGCTCGGGGGCTTCCACCTGGCCGTGGATGCCTTTGATGAACAGGCCGTTGCCCGCCTGCGCACCCGAAAAAGCAGGCCGGACAAACCCTTTGCCGTGATGGCGGCCTCTGTGGCTGCGGCCAAAAAGGCTGCCTTTATCAACGAAGAGGAGCAGGCCCTTCTCCAATCCCATCACAGACCCATTGTCCTTGTTGAAAAAAAAGAGCCCTTTGCCGCCATCGCCCCCAACAACCGCTATATTGGGATCATGCTGGCCTACACCCCCCTTCACCGCCTGCTCCTTGACAAGGGGCCGGATCTCCTTGTCATGACCTCGGGGAACCTTGCCGGCGAGCCCCTCTGTATTGACAATGACCATGCCCTGGATGCCCTGGCCCCCATTGCCGACAGTTTCCTGCTGCACAACAGGGAGATCTGTTTCAGGGCCGATGACTCCATTGTCCAGCACAGCCGGGGAAAGACCCGTTTTCTCAGGCGCTCCCGGGGGTATGCGCCGCTGCCGGTGCTGCTCTCCAGACCTTTTCCCGGCATCCTCGCCCTGGGAGGAGGACTGAAGAGCACGGTGTGCCTGACAAAAGAAAACAGGGCCTTTCCCAGCCAGTACATCGGCGACCTTGACAACCGGAAGGTGTTTGATTTTTACCGGACAACCATCGCCCATCTCAAGAAGATCCTGGACATCGATCCCGGCATCGTTGCCTGTGACATGCATCCGGGGTATATGAGCACAGGATTTGCCGAAACATATGCCGGGCAGAACCGGGTGGAAATCGTTCCGGTGCAGCACCACCACGCCCATGCCGTCTCGTGTATGGCCGAGAACCACCTGGAAAACCAGGTGATCGCCGTCACCCTGGACGGCACGGGATTCGGCACCGACGGGACCATATGGGGCGGAGAAGTGCTGGTCTGCAGTGAAACCTGTTTCACCCGGAAGGCCCGCCTGGCCCCCCTGCCCATGCCGGGGGGGGAAGCCGCGGTAAAAGAGCCCTGGCGCATGGCAGCGGCCTGCCTCTTCACCGCCCTTGGCCCCGGTTTTGTCCATCTGGACCTGCCCTTTATTCGGCGTATGGGAAAAGAGAAGCTTGATTTTATGGTGCAGATGATGGAGAAGCGCATCAACTCCCCTTTCACCTCCAGCTGCGGCCGGCTCTTTGATGCCGTTGCCTCCCTGGCAGACATCAGGGACACCATCTCCTTTGAAGGCCAGGCCGCCATGGAGCTTGAAGCCGCAGCCCGGTTCTCCAGGGATGCTCTCTTCCCCGCAGGCCAAGAGAGAACCATTTCCGGCCAGCCGGACCCCTCTTCAATTCAGCCGGCAGCAGCCGAAGCATATGATTTTGATTTAAAACAGACAACAACAGACCACGGCGAAGCTCTCACAGAGATCGACTGGGCACCGGCCGTCGGCCGGCTGGTCGATGACATCCGGGCCGGCGTCTCTGCACAAGAGATCAGCAGGCGGTTCCACTCCACCATCATCGCCATGTTTGCCGCTGCCGCCGCCGGGGTAAAAGAGGAAACAGGCATTGAAACCGCCGTCCTCTCGGGCGGGGTGTTCAACAACGCTTATATTCTGGAGGGGACGGGCAAAGCCCTTGAACAGAGGGGCATCAGGGTCTACACCCATTCACAGGTGCCCTGCGGGGACGGCGGCATCTCCCTGGGACAGGCCGTGGTTGCCGGCGCAACGGCACGAAAAGGAAAAAAACAATGAGTTTAAAGTATGTAAAAGAGTACAGGGACGGCGATCTTGCCAGAAAACTTGCCGCAAGAATCAAGCAGACCAGCACAAAACCGGTCAGACTCATGGAGGTGTGCGGCACCCATACCATGTCCATTTTCCGGCACGGTATCAAATCTGTTCTGCCCGATACCGTCACCCTGCTGTCTGGGCCCGGCTGCCCGGTGTGCGTCACCTCCCAGCAGGAGATCGACGCCTTTATCGCCCTTGCCATGGAGAAGAATGTCATCCTGGCGACATTCGGGGATCTTGTGCGGGTACCGGGGAGCGTTTCTTCCCTCCAGGAACAGAAGGCCGGGGGCAGGGATGTGAGGATCGTCTACTCGGCCTCAGACGCCGTTGAACTGGCAAAGGCCAACCCCGACAAAGAGGTGGTGTTCTGCGGGGTGGGGTTTGAAACCACAACCCCCACCATGGCCGCCACCATCCTGGCGGCAGAACAGATGGGCCTTGACAATTTTTCCATCTATTCGGCCCATAAAACCACCCCGCCGGCCCTTGCCGCCCTCATGGAGACCCGGGGGGTAAAGATCGACGGATTTCTCCTTCCCGGGCATGTGTCGGTCATCACCGGCACCGAGGCCTACCGACCTGTTTTTGATGCCTATGACGTCCCGTCGGTGATTGCCGGGTTTGAACCGGTGGATATCCTCAAGGCCCTGCTCATGCTGGTGGAACAGAACGAAACCGGTGAGACTGCCCTGGAGAACGCCTACCAGCGGGCCGTGGCCCATGGGGGCAACCCCAGGGCACTGGAGATCATGGACAGGGTGTTTGAGAAAAAAGATGCCGTGTGGCGGGGCATCGGCATGATCCCGGACAGCGGCATGGCCCTGCGGCCGGCCTTTGACCGGTTCAATGCCGCCGAAAAGATAAATATCTCGGTACCCGAGGCCCCGGAGCCCAGGGGGTGCGCCTGCGGAGAGATCCTCATGGGCAGAAAAACCCCCGAACAGTGCGGTCTGTACAAGAAAAAATGTACCCCGGCCCATCCTGTGGGTCCCTGCATGGTCTCCAGCGAAGGGGCCTGCGCCGCCTACTACCGGTACAGCTGAACCAGATGCAATGACCCCGAGAACAATAACAACCCCTGAAGTTCCCAAGGCCTTATGCCCCAGGAGAAAGGTAAAAAACGATATGAGTGATGACAAGGTGTTACTGGACCACGGCAGCGGCGGAAAGATCTCCCACGCCATGGTTTCGGATATGATTCTGCCGGCATTTGACAACGAGATCCTGGCACAGCTTGACGACGGGGCCATCTTTGAAGTGAACGGCGTCAAGATGGCCTTTTCAACGGACTCCTATGTGGTGGACCCCCTCTTTTTCCCCGGGGGCAACATCGGCGACCTGGCCGTTAACGGAACCGTCAATGATGTTGCCATGTGCGGCGCCGCACCCCTGTATATCAGTGCCGGGCTGATCCTGGAAGAGGGGTTTTCCGGCAGCGACCTCAAAACCATCCTGGACACCATGGGCAGGGCCGCTGCCAGGGCCGGGGTGAAGATCGTCACCGGCGACACCAAGGTGGTGCCAAAGGGCAAAGTGGACCGGATTTTCATCAACACCTCGGGGGTGGGGGTGGTCTTTCCCCGTGCCAATGTGTCCGGTGCCATGGCAAAACCCGGGGACCGGGTCATCGTCAGCGGCACCATTGCCGACCACGGCATCACTGTTTTGAGCGCCCGGGAAGGATTGAAGTTTAATTCCAATATTCAGACGGACAGCGCGCCCCTGAACCAAATGGTAGGCTCCCTTTTCGATGCAGGCAGAGAGGTCCATGTCCTGCGGGATCCCACCAGGGGCGGGGTGGGCACCACCCTGAACGAGATCGCCTCCCAGTCGGAAGTGGGGATCCGCATCGACGAGGATGCTCTGCCGGTGAACAGTGCCGTACAGGGCATATGCGAGCTTCTCGGGTTTGACCCCCTCTACCTGGCCAACGAGGGCAAACTCCTCGCCGTCGTCCCGGAAACGGAGGCCCGTGCCGTGCTGGAAACCATCCGGCAGGACCCGGCTGGCAAGGATGCCGCCATCATCGGCGAAGTGGTTGAAGGTGATCCCGGCAAAGTGTTCATGACCACGGCCATCGGCGGATCAAGAATCGTGGACATGCTCACAGGGGAACAGCTGCCCCGGATCTGCTGAATCGGGATCTGCTGATTCCGGAGCCGGAAGCACTTTACCTTTCGCCTGGAAAACTCGGCACAAAACCGATATTCTCTCCTCTCAGGGTGTTGTGCCGTGGATCCATGGCGGCGGGTGAATGGGATGTAAAAAAAACGTTTACCTGATCTGTGGTTCTGATAAAATATCTCCCATACAGGTTGTTGTGAAAAACCTGTTCACCACCAAGAGGAGAGGGTTATGCCAAAGATCTTTATCCTGGACACCAATGTCATTCTCCATGACAGCAGCTGTATCTACCAGTTTGAGGACAATGATGTACTGATTCCCATTACCGTAATCGAGGAGCTGGATCGTTTTAAAAAAGGCAACAAGGTCATAAACTGCAATGCCAGGGATTTTCTCCGCTCCGTGGATGCCCTGTCCGGGGACAAGGTGGACAAGGTCCTGAACGGCGGTGCCCGCCTGGAAGAGGGAAAGGGAAGGATTTCCATCCGCCTTGAAAAAGAACTGGACCCTGAGATCCAGCAGAACTTCAAGGATGCCGGAGCCGACCTGAGCATATTAAACACCGCCTTTCTTACGGCAAAAAAGCACGGGTTCAACCAGGTGATTCTGGTGACCAAGGATGTCAATTTAAGAATCAAGGCACGCTCCGTTGGCATCCAGGCGGAAAATTACCACTCAAAATACGTTGAGAACCTCTCGGACATGTACACCGGGGTTCGGATCATCGAGAACATACCGGATGGGGTTTTTGACGAAATCCATGCCAAACCCTATCGGGTTGCCATGGAAAAAATGAACGGTTCAGCGGATCTTCTGGCCAATGAAAATATCGTTTTAAGAAGCGGGTCCCGATCGGCCCTTGCCTGTTTTAACAAACAGCACGGGAGTGTGAACCGTGTGGTGTCACGCCCCTGTTACGGGGTGACACCGAAAAATGCCGAACAGACCTTTGCTTTGCATGCCATGCTCGACCCGGAGGTTCCCCTGGTAACGGTTTCGGGAAAGGCCGGTACCGGCAAAACACTCCTGGCCCTTGCCGCTGCCCTGGAAAACAAAAAGCTGTACCGCCAGATCTTCATTGCACGGCCCGTGGTGCCCCTGAGCAACAAGGACCTGGGCTACCTGCCCGGTGATGTCAATTCAAAGCTGGATCCTTACATGCAGCCCCTTTACGACAATCTTTCCGTGCTCCAGAATTCGTTTTCCGACAGCGAAGACCACCCCAAACGTATCCAGGAGCTCATCGACGAGGGAAAAATTGTCATCACCCCCATCTCGTTTATCCGGGGGAGAAGCATTGTCAAGGTGTTCTTCATTGTGGACGAAGCCCAGAACCTCACCCCCCACGAGGTGAAGACCATCATCACCCGTGCCGGAGAGGGCACCAAGATCGTGTTTACCGGGGATATCTTTCAGATCGACCATCCCTACCTGGACTCCCAGACCAACGGGCTCGCCTTTATCATTGAGAAAATGAAAGGCGAGCCCCTCTACGCCCATGTGAACCTTGAAAAGGGAGAACGCTCCGAGCTGGCAGAGCTGGCGTCCAAGGTGCTCTGACCCTGCTGCCGGGGCAGGTGAAAACAGGTCCTTCGTTCAGCGCGGGCTTGGTCATAACATCGGCCACCCTGGGGTGGGGTCAGGCGACCCGGGTGAACTTCTCCCCCGGGACATTACAGACCGGGCAGGTTCCCGGCGCCTCGTTTTCAACGGTGTTACCGCAGACCGGGCAGAGATAGATCTCCCCTGCGGGAAGATCACCGCCGGCCCTGGCCGCTTCAAGGGCTTTGGTGTATAAGCCGTGGTGAACCTCTTCGACGGCCAGGGCATTCTTGAAGGAAACCTCGGCAGCCTTGTTGCCCTCTTCTTTGGCCGTAGCCAGAAAACCGGGGTACATCTCCTTGAACTCATGCCCTTCACCGGCAATGGCCTCTTCAAGGTTCTCAAGGGTGGAATTGATACCCCCCATAGCCCGAAGATGGGCATGGGCATGGATGGTCTCTGCCTCGGCAGCTGCCCGGAAGAGTTTTGCAATCTGGAAGAGTTTGTCCTTTTCGGCTTTTTGGGCAAATGCCAGGTATTTTCTGTTGGCCTGACTCTCGCCGGCAAAGGCTGCCTGTAGATTTTCCATTGAACCCATTGATCTTTCTCCTTTTTTTTTAAACCTGTTGACGACTGATGTGGTATGATATTTCAGATATTTGACCGAATTCCCATGGATTGCCCGAGGGGTCCATGGCGAAAACCGGTTTATAATCAAAACACAATTGCCATCGCTCTGTCAAGCACCTTTGTTGTTCCTCAGCAATTCAAATTATGGCCTTGACTTCGTTCTCCCTCTTAACACGGCATGTATGTTGCATCTATCTTATCCATGGACTCCACTGGGAGTTTTCGAACACTTTTTATAACCGGTATGGGCAGCGTGCTCACAACAAACCATGAAAGTCCGATGCAGAGGCAGCCGGTTCGGGGTTTTGCCCGTAGCGGTTTTGAGCGGTAGCTGTGAGCATGGACGCTCTAAACAGCTGCCGCTCACCTCGGAGCAGCCCATGGACGGGCTGTGTGACTCGAAGAGGAGCCTTGGCTCCATGAGCGTAGGGCAATACCCCGAATCGGATGCCGGCGCAACACGACTTTCTTATAAACAAAGCATGAAAGCTGTTAGCTTTTAGCTGAGTACTGATGGCTGACGGCTGACGGCTTTCTTATAACAAAAAACCAACGATAAAGGAGCCTTGTCATGAAAGAATTGATTCTCATTGCACTCTTTATAGGCGTGTATGTTTTAATCCAGGCGTATATCCTGCCCAAAATGGGCATTTCAACCTGAATGAAAGATGCCTGTCAGGTGACAGACAAAAACGAGGAAATAAAAAAAGAGAATATATTGAAATAGCTGGTGCCCCTGCGGACCAACGGGGTCAGGCTTTTGTTATTGACGTTATCGAACAGAAAAGCACAATCAAACCACAAAGCACACGATAATGTTAATACCGAAAAGGTGACCCCATTCCAAGGTGGCCGATGTTATGACAAAGCCCCATGACAACGTTAATGTTAACGTTAACGCTTACATCCTGTTAAGAAATTAATCGGGCTTGTCGATGTTCTCAAAATAATTGCAACAGGCGATCTGCCATGTTATGTTCCAGGGTAGCGATTGTATCGGTTTTTTCAATGGCAGAAGATCTGCAAAAGGAAGAGCCCATGCACCAAAACGTTTCCCCATCCAACCAGGACTCTTTGGAAAAAACGGGTCGGTTTTCGGCCCATGGGATGTTTACAGGGCTGAACCGGTCAGTGGGACTGGCTTTGAAAATCACGGCGATTTTATGCCTGCTGCTCGCCGGTGGTGGTGGTGTCAGTGCCGGAGATCTGTTTGATCCGGACAATATCCCCGACCTGCCGGATTCCCACCTGCTGGCCATCGCCTCTGTTGATGCAGGCCTGCGTTTTCCCGTATACTGCAGAGGCAAAGAGACCTGCACCATCACCATGGGCTATGCCGTCCACCATGCGTCGGATCCTTTCAAGCACGCCGATGACGGTGACAGCGGATGGAACCTCGGGGCTGTCAGTTTCTCTGTCTCTACCCGTTTTTAGCCGGTGCTGCTCCAGGCGCTTGATTATAACCGGCATGGCCGATTCCATGACGATGGACCGGCCATGCCGATTTTTTATATGAAAGTCGTGTAATCCCGGCAGCCGATTCGTGGATTATCAGGAAGCGGCCCGGCCGCTAAAAGGTTCTACTTGACTGTCAACACGGGGCATGGTGCCTGTAGAATCACTACCTGGGCCGTTGAGCCGAATATCAGCTTGCCCATCTTTGACCGGCTGCGCACCCCCATGATAATCTCATCAGCACTGTTCTCCCTGGCAAAATGGACAATGTCTTCGCCGGGGTGGAATCCTCGAACAAGGAGGTGGGTTGTGCTTTTAATGCCCAAACCATCAAAATAGGCCTTTGCCTCTTCCAGATTTTTCTCGGCCTGGACAATCTCCTTTTGCGTGGATTGCTCTCCGCCGGGCATGGAGGTCATGACCAGAACCTCCCCGTCAAATGCCCTGGCATGCTTGACAGCAATCTCCAGTAAATCCTTGCCAACGTTTGTTCCCTTGTACCCCACCAAGATTTTCATCACCATTCTCCTGCTGTTTGATTGTTAAAAAATTCATTGAACCGTTACCCGGTATCATGGGGGTTTTTGTTCTTTTTTTCAATAGATTTCATCTGGGTGTTATTCCAGGAAGCCGGATTTCCCGGAACAGCAGGTCGTCTTTGACGGGCAGGAGCTGCTGCTGGCGCACTGGCACCCGGTCTCTCCCCTGTAAATTTTAATAAACCTCCTGAGAATGAAAAAGAGAGCTCCAGCGACAACAGCGCAGACAATGATCATATCCATGGGTTTCCTCCTTTTTAAATCGTTATCCTCGATGCAATCTGGTAAAAAATCGTTGACAGGGTAAAGGCAAAGACCGTATTGAACACAATGGAAAAAGCACCCCATTTCCAGGTTCCTGTCTCTTTTGCAATACAGACCACCGTCACAAAACAGGGAGCGTAAAATATGGTGAAAAGGATCAGGCTGAAGGCTGTCACAGGGCCCCACCCTTCTGCTGACTGGAGCCTGGCTGCCAAAGAGCCCGTCGCTTCCGGGTCCACCTCTCCCAGGGAGTAGGCGGTACCAAGGGTTGAGACCACCACCTCTTTTGCGGCAAATCCCCCCACAAGGCTGATGTTGGTGCGCCAGTCAAAGCCGGCCAACCGGGTGATTCCTTCCAGGGAGGTGCCGATGCGTCCGGCAATGGAATTTTTCAGCCGGGCCTGCCCCTCTTCCAGTGCCACCCGGGCAAGGGCTGATTTTACTACCCTGGCCCGGGGGGACAACTGCTCTTCTTCCAGGGTCTCGATCCGGGTCAGGGTCTGGGCAGGCACCTCTGCTAAGATCCTGGCCCGCTGTTTTGCATAGCGGTCCTTCTCTGCCCCGTCCAGGCCGGGAAAGGTCATCATGGCCCACAGAACAATGGAGATGCCGAGAATGACGGTTCCCGCCTTTTTTATATACTGCCAGGTCCGCTCCCAGGTATGGATCAAAAGCCCCTTCACCGTTGGCAGCCGGTAGGGGGGCAGTTCCATGACAAAGGGGGTGGACTCCCCCCTGATGAGGGTCGACCTGAGCAGTCTGGCCACACCAAGGGCCCCTGCCCAGGAGATCAGGGTGATCAAAAGCATGACAGTGGCCTTGTTGTCGGCAAAAAATGCCGCCACCAGCAGAGCATAAACCGGCAGCTTTGCACCGCAGTTCATGAACGGGACGGTGAGCAGGGTGGCCAGCCGCTCCTTGGGGGATCTCAGGGTCCGTGTGGCCATTACGCCGGGAACGGCGCACCCGCCGGCAATGCCGCCGGAAACGATGAATGCCATGACCGACGAACCGTGGAGGCCGAAGAGCCTGAAGACCCGGTCCAGCATGAAGGACATCCGTGCCAGGTAGCCCGAATCCTCGAGGAAAGAGATCCCCAGAAACATGAACATGATCAGGGGAACAAAACCCAGGACACCGCCGACACCGTCTATGATACCGGAGATGAGAAGGGATTTGGCCATACCGTCGGGCAGTGCCCGGTCGGCGGCGCCTGCCAGCCAGCCGAAAAAGCCTTCAAGCCATGCCACGGGGATTTCGCTGTAGGAAAAGGTGAAGTGGTAGACGGCAACGAGGACCGCCACCATGATCAGGGGGCCGAACAACCGGTTGGTGACGACCTTGTCAATGCGGTCGGACCACTGGATCCGGTTCTGGTCCTGATCTCTTTTGACCACATCCTGTTTGAGCAGAGAATGGATAAATCCGTACCTGTGGTCGGCAATGAGCCCTTCCGGGTGGGTGTCCAGGGTGAAGCTGAGGTGATCCTTGACCCGGGTGGCAAGGGCTTCGAGCTTTTCTGCCGCCCCGGGGTTCTCCTTTGCCCCGAGGGAGAGGATCTGGCTGTCGTTTTCAAGGTATTTAAGGGCCGTCCACCTGGCCCTGTAACGGTGGGTGAGAAATCCCTCACCCTGGATAATTTCTTCCATCTCGTCCAGGGCTTGATCCAGGTCCCGGCCATAGGAGATGGTCAAAGGCTCTACTGGATGACCGGCGTGGAGGGCGATGGTGTCAAGCAGCTCCTGCTTGCCCGTACCTCTCTTGGCAATGGTGGGCACAACAGGAACATTGAGAAGTGTTGATAATTGCTCGATGTCTATGTGGATACCCCTTTTTTTTGCCACATCCATCATGTTCAGGGCAATGGTCACGGGAATGCCCATCTCCATGAGCTGAACAGAGAGGTAGAGGTGCCGTTCAAGGTTGGAGGCATCCACAATACTGACCACCATGGAGGGACTTTCATCGATGAGAAAGTCCCGTGCCACCACCTCTTCAAGGGAGTAGGCAGACAGGGAGTAGGTACCGGGCAGGTCCACCAGGTGGAAGCGCCCGGAGGGATTTTCGCAGGTTCCCTCTTTTTTTTCCACGGTAACACCGGGGTAGTTTCCCACCTGCTGCCTTGCGCCGGTGAGCTCATTGAACAGCGTTGTTTTGCCGCAGTTGGGATTTCCGGCAAGGGCAACGGCATAACTCATGATCGTACCTCCACTTCGATAAAATCGGCTTCATTGTTTCTCAGGGTCAGGGTAAACCCCATGATCCGCAGGGAGACAGGATCGTAAAGGGGTGCCCTGCCTTTGATGCTGATCTCTTTTCCAGGGACAATTCCCATGTCCCGGATCCGTCTTCCAAGCTCGCCACCGGCCTTTACACGGCTGATAGTGCCTGTCTGGTCTTTTTTCATCTCTCTTAGGGTTATCGATGTCATGTTTATCTCCTTGTTGTTGTCAAAACCATTGTGTTTTTCCTTTAAGGAAAAGTTTAATACACCTAACTTTTTTGGTTGTCAACAAAAAGTTAAAAATATTCAAAGAAATAGTATTTGACTTAACAAAGGATTTTCAGATAAAAAGAGGGGAACCAAACCCGAGGAGAACAACAAAATGGAAAAAAACAGAGACCTGTCTGAAACCCTGGAAGATTATCTTGAGACGATTCTCGAACTCCAGACCATCAAAACCGTTGCCCGTTCAAAGGACATTGCCGAAAAACTCGACATCAAACGCGGCTCTGTAACGGGAATGCTGAAGAAACTCGCTGAAAAAGAGCTGATCAACTATGAGCCCTACGGCTATGTGACCCTGACCCCTGCAGGCAGAAAGATTGCCCGGAAAATCGAGCAGCGTCACCAGGTATTGAAGGATTTTTTTACGAGGATTTTGAAAGTGGATGCCGAAAAAGCAGATCAGACGGCCTGCCGCATGGAGCATGCCATGGATGACGACACCTTTGCAAGATTCAAGGATTTCATCAGGAAGGTGGACACGTGATCATAACACCGGCCACTTACTTTGCTTTCTGGGCCAGAGGGCCCAGGTGCAAAAAAACAAGCCGGACCTTTCCGGTTTTGATCAAGACCTGAAAAGAGAAGGGTTACCAGCAGAGTGAACCTTCATATCTTAAACTGATCAACGATGTTCCTCACTTCCGAGGAGAGGGACTCAAGGTCTTCGGACTCTTCGCTGACCTTTTTGCTGCTGCTGTTCAGCCTGCCCGCGCTGCTGCTTATCTCTGCAATCTCTTCGGTCATCCTGGCAATGGAGCGGGCGTTTTCCCCCATGGCGGTATTGACCGTTGC
>JAWOGI010000061.1:0-4345 GCA_046496975.1 Desulfobacteraceae bacterium
GAGTCAGAGCCTCCAGTGGATTTGCTCCGGCTGGAACTTGAGAACCAAAGGAAAAAATTCCTCCACGAGAACGTCGGAGGAATTTTTTCCTTTGGTTCTCAAGTTCCAGCCGGAGCAAATCCACTGGGGGCTCTGACTCGGTTGTTTCATATAAAACGGCCATGGGCAGCGTGCTCACAACAAACCATGAAAGCTGTCAGTAAGCAGCAGGTATCTATTTGGAAGCTGGTAACTGAGTACTGATGGCTGATGAATGAAGCAATTCCCGGCTATATAGTGGCGCGGGCCCTTTTCAGGAGAAGCGTATGCGTTTGAGAAACAGATTAAAAACGGCTGTGGTGGTGCTCTTTTGTCTGTTCCTCTCGCCCCTGTCCGGATCAGGAGAGCAGCTGGTCATCATGACCGGGCAATGGCCCCCCTATGTTTCCCCAACCATGGAAAACCTGGGATTTACCGCTGAGATTGTCACCCGGGCGTGCAGGGCAGCCGGTCTTGATGCGGTCATTGAATTTGCCCCGTGGCCGCGGTGCGAAGCCGGTGTTGAAAACGGGAAAATCTTTGCCGCAATGCCCTATACAAGAACGGACAAACGGGAAAAGTTTGCCTTTTTTTCCAGGCCCATAGGAGAGTCAAAGACCCTTTTGGTATACAATTCCCAAAAACACGAAAAGATTTCCTTCCAAAAGGTGAAAGACCTCAAGCCCTTGCTTGTGGGAGGGGTGAGGGGGTATTTCTACCAGCCCCTGTTTGAAAACGCCGGCCTTTGTGTGGATTACAGTGAAAATGAAACCGCCTTACTGAAAAAACTGCTCTACAAGAGAATCGACATCGCCCCGGTCAATGAATTGGTCGGCTGTTCCATCATAAACACCGAATTTGCCGGCAGGCAGGATCATTTTACCGCGTGCGCAAAGCCTTTGAGCATTGATCCCCTCTCTCTCATGGTATCCAAAAAATACCCGGAATCAGCCTTGCTTTTGCAGAAATTCAACCGCGGGCTGGCCACCATCATGAAAAACGGTGTTTACCGATCCATCCTGACCCGTCAGGAAAATTTTCACAGGCAAGACTGTTCTTTTCTCCAGCCGGGAAAAAACGGAGAGCCCCGTTAGGACGGCAAATAAATATAACAAAAGACAAGCAAATTCCTTCAACTTATAAGCTTTGCGGTCCTTACACAGTTCTTTTAAAACAACAATTGGCATTTATGAAAAAACAGAAATCATCCCCAAAAAAAAGCTCCCTTCAGTCAAAATTTCTCCTGGTGCTGCTGCCGGCAGTGGTCAGCGCTTTTCTTCTGTTTTCCCTGCTCTTCTCTTTTTTCATATTCAACGAGCAGAAAACAGCGCTGCTATCCAAGCTTGATGCCTATGCCGCCTCCCAGGCATCGGTTCTGTCAAAACCCCTTTGGGAAGTGAATTTTAATACGGCGGAATCCCAGATCCAAAGCATGGTACTTGTCCCTGAAGTGTCCGGTATCCGGGTCAAAGAGTTTACCACGGGGACGGTGTTGAATATCAACGTTCCGGCGGGCAAGGATGCCGGTGATGATTTTTTTATTATCCCGAAGAAAATCGTGCACCGGCCCGGTGACGGCCAGCCAAGAACCATTGGACAGTTCACCCTGTTTTCGGCAAAGTCACAATTGTCAGAACCTTTGATGGAAACCTTTCTCCGGGAGGGACTTCTGCTTCTCTTTCTCGTTGTCACCATTTTCTACAGCGCCTTTGTGGCCAACCGGGTCATCGTCCAGAAACCCTTTTACAGGCTTGTCAAGGCGATGCACCAGGCCGAAGGGGGAAAAAAGATGGAACCGGTCAACTGGTCTTCCAGTGACGAGTTTGGCGAGGTGATCCAAGCCTACAACAATCTGGTGCACTCCCTCAACCGGTCGGCCCGGGAGCTCGCCAGAAGCGAAGAGCGTTTCCGATCTCTGGTGGAGACATCCAGGGACTGGATCTGGTCTGTTGATGAAAATTTTGTATACACCTATGCCAGTCCAAGGGTGAACTGGCTTCTCGGGTATGCCCCGGAGGAGTTGATCGGTAAAACCATGTTCAGCCTCATGCCGCAAGCGGCAGTGGACAATGCGAAAAAACAGCTCCAAGAAGCGTTTGACGGCGAAAAAACCATTACAGGACTTGAAAACCGCTATCTCCACAAAAACGGAAACGAGGTGCTCCTTGAAATGAACGGGGTGCCCGTGAAGAACAAGCACGGAGATGTTTCGGGGTTCATGGGTGTGGAACGAGACATTACCCGGAGAAGGGAGATGGAGAACATGATGGTCCAGTCGGAAAAAATGCTCTCCATCGGCAGCCTTGCCTCGGGCATGGCCCATGAAATCAACAATCCTCTGGCCGGGATGATGCAGAATGCCCAGGTGGTTTTCAACCGCCTCTCCATGGACCTGCCTGACAATGAAAAAGCTGCCCGAGAGGCGGGGATCACAATGGCAGCCATCAAAACCTACATGGAAAAACGGGAGATCCTCTCCCTGCTGGACACCATCAACCAGTCAGGGGGCTATGCGGCAAAACTGCTCCAGAACATCCTCTCCTTTGCCCAGGAGAGCACATCGGGCCGGATCGGCTACGACCTGGCAGGCATCCTCGACCAGACCGTTGGACTCGCCCGGAGCGATTATGACCTGAAAAAAAGGTTTGATTTTAAAGAGATCACCATTGAAAAAGATTACCCGGCAAAACCCCTCTTTGTTGTCTGCGATGACAACAAACTCCAGCAGGCCTTTTTAAACATCCTGAAAAACGGGGCCGAGGCCATGCATGAAGCCGGTATAAACGCCCCCCGGCTGACCCTCCAACTGACCCGGGAGAACGGTTCCGCCTGCCTGAAAATCAGGGACAACGGCCCGGGCATGGACCAGGAGACCTGCAGGCGGATGTTCGATCCCTTTTTCACAACCAAGGGCGTTGACAAGGGCATTGGCATCGGCCTCTCGGTTGCTTATTTCATCATTGTGGAAAACCACAAGGGTGAGATGACCGTTGCCTCCCGTCCTGGCAAGGGAACCGCTTTTACCATCAAGCTGCCCATGGAAAAATAATATCGGTATTATAATCCAGGGGAAGGCTGTGATCAAAGGCCGTAGGATTCCCCGTATTTTTCGATGACAAAATCGATGTCCTTGTCTCCCCGTCCGGAAAGGTTGACCAGGATGGTTTTGCCCTTGCCCTCTTTTTTGGCAAGCTTGACGGCATAGGCCACGGCGTGGGCACTCTCCACGGCAGGGATGATGCCGTCGGTCCTTGAGAGGAGAAAAAACGCGTCAATGGCCTCCTTGTCATCGGCGGTGACGTAGTTCACCCGGCCCATATCCTTTAACAGGCTGTGCTGGGGACCGACCCCGGGGTAATCCAGACCGCTTGCCACGGAATAGACCGGAAGGGGGGCCCCCTGGTCGTCCTGGAGCAGGTAGCATTTAAATCCGTGGATGGTACCGGGTGTGCCCAGGCTCAGGGTTGCGGCGTGCTCTCCTTCCTTGAACCCTGTTCCTGCCGGTTCCACCCCGTGCATGGCAACATCGCTGTTATCGAGAAAAGCGCTGAACAGCCCAATGGCATTGGATCCCCCGCCAACACAGGCAACCAGGTTGTCCGGTCCCCTGCCGGTCAACTCGGTGAACTGCTCTTTGGCCTCAAGCCCCACTATTTTCTGGAAATCCCTTACCATCATGGGAAAGGGATGGGGCCCAACCACGGATCCAATGGCGTAGAACTGGGTTTCGGGATCTTCAAGATAGGCCTCAAAGGCCGCGTCAACAGCATCCTTGAGTGTTTTTGTCCCCCTTGCAACGGGAATAACATTGGCCCCGAGGATCTTCATCCTCACCACATTGGGGTACTCTTTCTTGATATCGATCTCCCCCATGTAGATGTCGCACTGGAGATTGACAATGGTGGCGGCGGTTGCCAGGGCAACACCGTGCTGGCCGGCCCCGGTTTCGGCAATGATCTTTTTTTTGCCCATTTTCCTGGCCACAAGGGCCTCCCCCAGGCAGTGGTTGATCTTGTGGGCACCGGTATGATTGAGGTCTTCACGCTTGAAGTAGATGTCCGCCCCGCCGATTTTCCTGGACAGATTTTTTGCATGAAACACCGGAGAAGGCCTGCCGGTAAAATGGCGGTTAAGATCTGCCAGCTCCTCGATGAAATCCTTTTCCTCTCTTATGTCAAGGTAGGCCTGGGTGATCTCTTCAAGGATATTTTCAAGCTGGGGCGGAACAAAGCTCCCCCCGTATTCACCAAAAAACCCCTTGCTGTCGGGCATTTCAATATCGTTCAGCACTTGTTTCATTTGATGTTTCCTTTTGTTATTTACAGCA
>JAWOGI010000070.1:0-6089 GCA_046496975.1 Desulfobacteraceae bacterium
TCTAAAAAAAGCACAAACAAAAAGAAGAAATTAAATCTAAGATATTAAAAAATTAAGAATTAAGATATTAGAAATTGAGTTATAAAAAATTGTAAATAATAAAGAAAGTCTGTCCGGAAAGCTATTTGTCTACCCTACGCACCTAAAATTTGTTTAGGCCATGCCCTGCGGGCACAACAAAGCATGAAAGCTGTTAGCTGTTAGCTTTTAGCTGAGTACTGATGGCTGATGGCTGACGGCTTTCATATAAAATCCCAAAAACGCCGTAGATAATGACAATAACGCAGGCCTGACCCCGTTGTCTTTACTGTCTGTTGATTCCATCCTTGAACCTGTTTTCGTTGTGTGGTATTCTATATGTTTGCATCGCAATAAACAATTAAAGCTGTAACGATCCGGCACGGGCTTTTCTGCCGGCAGCTGTGACAGGCAGTGGTCTTTGTTTATACTTTAAACATCTCAGTTCTCCGGAAAGAGGCAGAAGTCCTCCCGGGGCGGGTTTGGAAGCTGAGCTCAGAAACGAAAAAGGATACCAGAAATGAAACCAGATGTTGATTTCACCGTTGACAAAAGCAATCTTTACAGGGAAGAATCCATCACCGACCTGAAAGTGGCCAGCATCAGACGCTTGATCCCCATAAAAGAAGACGGTTCCGTGGATGACTCCAGGAGCGAGGTGTTCATGGGGCATACCCAGCTCATGTCTCCCCAGGGACCGGTTCCCATCCAGGACACCCTGGATGCCGAAACCCTGGACCAGGCAATGGCGGTTTTCCCGGCTGCCATGGAAAAGGCCATGGAGGAGATGATCGACAGGGCCACAAAGGCCCAGCAGGAGCAGGAACAGGCCCAGCAGAAGGAAAAATCCAGGATCATAACCCCCGGCATGTAGCCCCCGGACAGCACCGGGCAGTTCTTGGAAACTGTCCGGTGCTGTTTTGGTGGATCAGCCGAGTCGGGCCGAAAGCGACCGGGACTTTCGGCTAGGGGGTGCGGTCTGTCCGTTTAAAGCCGGAGCGGATCCAGAATGCGGCCCATCCGGCTGCCACGGGGAGGATCCCCGAGAGGGTGAACAGGGTGAGATTCTGCTGCCAGGGTTTGATGACCAGGGCGGCAAGTGCCGGAAGCAGGACGGACAAAACAATGCCCATCCTGATTTTTCCCGAAAGGGGAGCGCTTTTTTTCTTTTTCACACCTGCCGGATCTTTTTTTCCAAAGATCCGTGGAAGTACAACAATGCCGGCGATTATCATTATCAGGGTGAGGATTTCCTGTATTCCGGTCAAAAAACGGCTCCTTATTAAGTTGCGGTCGTGTCGGCGGTCTTGGTCATAACATCGGCCAAATGTGACAAGTGGCCGATGTTATGACCAAGCCCGTGTGGGGTATAAGTTGTGGTCGTGTCGGGTCACTGGGTCGAGTATAGTTCTTTTACCCGTTTTCTGTCAATACCTCCCTGGTCATTCCTCGGCAGACCGGCGACAAACGAGACGTATCCGGGCTTTTTGTACCTGGCGATGCGCTGTCCGACAAATTCGATGAGGTCCGTTTCCCCAAGCTTTGAAAATTCCGATCTGACGCACACCGCCTTGACCCCTTCCCCGAATCTTGGGTCCGGGACGCCGATCACACAGGTTTCAAGGATTTCCGGGTGTTCAAGGATTGCCTGTTCCACTTCTGCCGGGTAGACATTCTCTCCGCCGGGTTTTATCAATTCCTTTTCCGGTTTTCTTCCCTCAAACCAGAGAAATCCGTTTTTGTCAATTCTTCCGTTGTCTCCGGTGTGGTGCCATCCGGAGCGAAAACTCGATCTGTCAAGTTTTCCATTTTCCCAGAATCCCTGGAACACAATGGGTCCCCTTACGCAGATCTCACCGGTTTCATGGGAAGAGAGCCTTCGGTCATTGTCGTCTCTGATGGAGATGTTTGACAGCACGCACTGTTTTCCGGCAGAGCCGGGGGCTTCACTGCTGTCACCCAGGGAGACAAAGCCCGAGGTTTCACTCTGGCCGTAGAGTATCTTAAACACAGCTCCGGTCTGTTGGGTGAACCTGGAGATGTTGTCAGGGGAGTCGATGCCGGTGACATGTTTCAGGGATGAGAGATCGTATGTCTGCTTGTCCATCTCATCCATGAGGGATGTTAAAATGGGGGGAAAGCTTGCCATGAGGGTTATCTTTTCCTGCTCTGTTGCGGCAAGGGCTTTTGGTCCATTGAATTTTTCCATGATAACGTTTTTTCCGCCCATGTGCAGCACAGAAAAGGCCAGGTTGATTCCCGTGATGTGAAACAGGGGAAGCATGTTGAGGTAGGCATCACTGCTGTCAATTTTCATGTCAATGGTGGTCTGGATGTTGCTGTAAACGATGTTTGCGTGGGAAAGGGCAGCTCCCCGGGGCTTTCCCTCAACAGCAGCGGTATAGATCAGGCAGAAGAGATCGTTTCTGCTTGACTGGCCGGAAAGGGGGGCTTGTGCGGCCATCAGCTCCTCGATGGGGGTGATGGCCGGTGAGGAGGTGTTGTCAAAACTGATGAGCCGGAGCGTTGTGCCTTGGGCTTGGCCCATGGATTCGGCCCTTTGTTTCTGGGTCTTGTCAAAAAAGAGAAAACAGGCGTTGGCATCTTCCAGGATGTACTGGATCTCCTCATCGGAGAGGCGCCAGTTCAAAGGAACCACCACAGCCCCCAGCACTGCTGCTGCACCGTAAAGGAGAATGTATTCCACGGAATTCATGGCAAGTACCGCAATTCGGTCTCCTTTGGCGATGCCCCGGTCTGCCATTCCCCGGGCAAGAAACGAACTCTGGTCAAACAGGGCTTGGAAAGAGAGGCTTTTCTTCTGATTGGTTACGGCGGTTTTGTCTGCAAAGCACCTGGCATTCATTTCAAACATGTCATAAACAGTGAAATCGTGTAAAGGCATATCCATGCTCCTTATTTGATAGATTTTCTGATTTTCGGGATGGGGACCGGCTGTTCGGTTACATGGGGCTTGGTCATAACATCGGCCACTTGTCACATTTGGACGATGTTATGACCAAGCCCGGTACATGTATAGCAGGTGCTGAAATATAATTCAACCGGCAGGGCGGCAATTTTATTTCTGGCTGCAGGTCTGCACGAAAAGAGCAGAAGAAGAGGACACTGGGAGAAAAGTTTTCAACAGGAAGGAAAAAATGGAGCGGGAAACGGGATTTGAACCCGCGACTTCGACCTTGGCAAGGTCGCACTCTACCACTGAGTTATTCCCGCTCAGATGAAATGATGCTGGGTTTTATCGATTATTTGCCGGTTTGTCAAGGAAAAATTTTGGTTGGTGTTCCTGTCAAGACCGGTTTTTCTTGTGGAGAGTTTTTGAATCCCGTATACTCCCCTTCCACAAAAGGGGTCTGGAGAAGATGGCAGGCCTGAATATGTCAATGGGAATCAAACCGTCGTTGAAATGGAGAAAAAAGAGCAGATGCGCAATCAAAAAGTAGTTGTAACAGGGGGAGGCGGTTTTCTCGGCAGGGCTGTGGTAAGCAAACTGCTGGAAGAAGGGGCCCGGGTGACGAGTTTTTCCAGGCAGTACTATCCTGGGATTGACCACAGCGGGGTTGTCCAGGTCCAGGGAGACCTTGCCGATAAAGAGGCTGTGATTAAGGCTCTGTCCGGGGTTGATACAGTTTTCCATGTCGCGGCAAAGGCCGGGATCTGGGGAAACAGAGATGATTTTTTCCGGGCCAATGTAACCGGCACACAGCATGTTATCCAGGGTTGCCTGGAAAACAGGGTGAAAAGGCTTGTCCATACCAGTTCACCAAGCGTGGTGTTCCACGGCGGTGACATGGAGGGTGTGGATGAATCGGTGCCCTATCCGGAATTAAATTGTTATTCTATTAAAAACTCGTTCTTTCGGTCTTTGCAGTCCTTACAAACAAGGATTGAGTGCTTAATTACTTTTCGACCTCTCTTGCCGCCGCCTGTTTCAAATGTATAAAAATATTCCCGTTCTGTAATAAACAATCCACGACCACAAGCCTTGCAAAACCTTTCCGGCTCCCAGCATCCAAAACTTTCTTGATCATTGTCGAAAACAGCGTATGGATTATAATCAAACTCCTCGCTAATATCGACGCGCTGTTCAACCACGGCCAGGCTCAAACCGGTTCCCCTTTCATCACCTTTTCAAGCAGCTGTACTGTGTACTTCATACCCCGGATCAAGGCTTTGATAATCTGTTTGGATTCATGGCTCATCTGATGTCAATCCTCCGCCTCTCCTGTAACCGTTCCATCATCCGGTCCGCCTGTTGCTTCTCGAACCGGCGTTCATTTTCCTGCCGATACCGTCTGGCTTCGGAAAACTCCCCCGGTTCAGCATGGCGTATGCCTTCCGATTTCATCCACCGCTTCATGTTGGAACGGGTCGGGTTCTTAAGAAAGTCCTTGGTCTCCGGTTTATCGCTGTCCTTTGCCACAACATCCAGAACCGTTCGTATCCACGGCGCTTCCTCGCGCAATACATTGGAATCCCGCCAGGACAATAAGCGATTCATGATTCCGCCGCAGTCTTCACACTGCCGGGTTCTTTCATCTGCTTCGGCCATGTGCTCGCTGACCGTTTCGCATTGTTCGCACCTGAAGTCAAAAAGCGGCATTACCTCATCCCCGCATCTTGGTTGTTACTTCTTAATCCTCTTTCCGGTCCCGGCGCCGCATGCCCTTCCCGCCGGCTTGCTCCGGCACCGCTGCTGCCCTGCGCCGGTTGTTTGTTGCCAGCGTTCGCGGTCTGCTCCCGTTTTATCTCCGCATCGCGGTCTTTCCCCTGGATGTCGGCCAGCGTCTTCACCCGCTCGATCTCCAGTTTGTCTTCATCATAATCAATGCCGGCCATCCTTGCCTCTGTCTCCGCTTCCTTGGCCCGTGCCTGGGATTGGGTATACATCGAATCGGCCCGTATCTTTTCGATCTCTGCCCGGAGTTTATCAAGCGCAAGCGCGGTTTCCGGATCAACAGCAGGAACGTCGATCATCGGGAAAGTGCCTTCCTGGATTGCCTTGTCAAAGTCATCCCGGTCCATCTTGGCGATCTCGTCGAGGATCTTCAAAAGCTCCTGGTCAAGGCCAAGGTGCGCCATCCGGTCAATAAAGTCCCCCATCGGCCCTTCCTGCATCCGCTTGATAACCGCGGACCGTCCAGACCAGTCGATCTTTTCCAGCAACTCTTCCTGGTCAATCGCTTCCATCTTGTATAGTTCAAGCGCCTCTTCCCGCTGCTGTACTTTGCTTTGCGGCATGGTGGAACCGGATACAACGGTCAGGCGCGTTGGCACAATCATTTCAGAGCCTTTAATCCGCATGGTGTGCGTTTCGCCCGCATCGTCGTATGTAATCCACCGGTCTTCCGTGTAATAGTTTTGCATCAGACTGACATACATCCGGCCCCGGTCCCGGATCATGCGACTGTAATTCCGGATCTTGCCCCGCATCATTGTAGCGGCACGCTCGAGCAGTGCGGCAATAGCTTTGTAAGCAATGACGTTTTGCCCGGGTGCCTGGGCCTGATCAAGCTCGAACGTGCCGCCAACCTGGAAGAACATTTCCTTGTAGAGGTTGAACGTTTCCATCAAATCGCCCAGGTCGTTTCTGGCTTCCAGATACCGGATGCCCTGCGCAACCATAGACGATGACGGATTGATTATGCCGGCAACGTTGGTGAAGTGTTCGTTGGGTACGCCGGAATCCAGCGGGTTAACCACTTTCGGACGGACCGCCTTGTCCTTGTGATAGGCGATCTGGCTGACAATCTTATTGATCTCTGCCTGCAGCGTATCGAGTTGCTCAAGGTCTGACTGCCCCCAGAAGCTCCCCGCTTCGCTGATGGAGTTCGCCCAGGCAAACGGGTATTTGTCATAGAGATAGGTCTTTTGCGCCTGCTCCACTTGCAGGTTGCCGGAGATGGACGGGTTGGGCTTGTCATCAACCACGACCAGGCCGGCCGCGCATGCTGTTACGCGGCGGATATATCCCGGATACTTCGGGTATTCATTGCCCTCTTCATCCTGTTCCGCCGTGTAGTCCTTGAGCCAGGCCTCAACAACGAGCGTTT
>JAWOGI010000107.1:0-6361 GCA_046496975.1 Desulfobacteraceae bacterium
AAGCCAGGTCTGTCAGGGCTTTCACATCCATGTCACTCACCCGGAACTGTTCTCTCCCTACAGAACGTCACTGGTGCTGCTGCAACAGATCCTGCTCAGGCACAGAAGGGAGTTTCAATGGAAAGAGCCGCCGTATGAATATGAATATGAAAGAATGCCCATCGATCTTATCCTGGGCAGCAGGGAGATTCGAACCCGGATCACTGAAATGGACGATATCGAGGCCATTGAAGCCTCATGGCAGGAGCCGCTGCTGGCATTCACCGAAACAAGCAAAGGGTTTCATCTGTATGACTGAAAATGAAGAAAAGTCCTGGAAACGAATGAGCTTTAAACAGAACAAGGTGTGGGCGGAAACGGACAAATCCGGCAACCTCAAAACCCAAAAGGGCAAAGTTCTCATCAAATACAATCTCAAACAAAACTATCAATACCAGGTAAAGGCTGAGAATCTGGAACCCGAGGAAAAGGCCCGCACCGGCAAGAAAAATGCAGCCGGGAAGAAAAAGGCGACGGCAAAAAAAACCGCAGCCAGTGTCCGGGCCTTTGTTGACAGACCTGTGCCGGAAAATGCCATCACCATTTACACCGACGGGGCATCATCGGGAAACCCCGGGCCTTCAGGCATCGGCGTTTTTTTCTGTTTTGGTGAACACACAAAAGAGATCTCAGAATATATCGGCGAGTCCACCAACAACATTGCCGAACTGACAGCCATCAAAAGGGCCCTTGATGAACTGAAAAGAGACGATCTTCCTGTGCGGCTCTACACGGACAGCAGCTACGCAATCGGATTGCTGCAAAAGGGGTGGAAACCCCGGAAAAACGTTGAGCTCGTCAACACCCTCAAAGCACTAACTAAAAAGTTCACGGACCTCGAGATCATCAAAATCAAGGGACATGCAGGCATCGAGGGGAATGAGACGGCGGACAGACTGGCCACCTCTGCCATAAAAAAAGGGTAAGACCCGGACCGATCCTTGTGTCAGATCCGAAAACGAAAAAGGGAGACGGGGGAACTCTTGTCCCCCGTCCCCCCCTTTTTTAATCGCTGCAGCAAATATGGTCAGATAGCGTGTATCTCTGTTTACTTTTTCAGCTCTGCAAGCTCTTTTTCAAGGGCTGCAATTTTTTCCTTGTCATCATCAGCAGGAGCTTCGGCCCCTTCATCTTTTTTCCACGTGTCTTTTAACTCGTCAAATCCCAGATAGAGGGCGAGGCCGCCACCGAGGAGAAGAATGGGAGGCAATGCGCCAGCCAGAAGTTGCAAAAATGCTCCAAACCATACAGCAATGCCAATAATACCGAGAAGAGCTGCAACAGCTCCACCAATCAAAGTTTTCATAACGCCTCCTTAAGCTGAATAATTGCAAATGTAAGTTTTTGCTTTTAAATTAGTCCTTTCAATCCCTTTCAATTTTTTATTTCCACTTCAATTATCATATGGAAAAAAGTAAAGCAAGGCATATTTTCATTCAGAATCGAATATTTGCGGGGACACCCGGGTAACGGCTACCCCCCGATGGATAATTGGAAATACTGCAAGCTCAAATATTGTATTGCCAACAGGGGCTTCCTTTGATAGAAACAGGGGGAAAGTGGCCTGACCCCGTTGGTTTACAAAACTGCCGATTTGGCCGGAGTTATGATCAAGTCCTGACAGGCGCCATGGCCGTTTATATGAAAACCGCTACGGGCAAAACCCCGAATCGGCTGCCTCTGCATCGGACTTTCATCCTTTGTTGTGGACACGCTGCTCATGGTCGTTATAGACAAGGAAACATTTATGAAAATAATTTCACATATTGGAAAAAAAGCCGCCCTTGCAAAACAGGTCATCCAGGATGGCTTCCACGGGCTGGCGGAAAAGAGCAACAGCCATTTCACCTGTTTTTATCCGGAAAACAGAGGCGTCTTCTCTTTTCTCTTTGACTGGACCTTTTCCCGAATCAAGCTGGACAAAAGAATAAAAGACAAACTCTACAATCTCAACAAAGAGGGGGTTGTCGTCTATACCGGAAAATACAAGACCCTTTTTGAATTTCTCTACTTTAACAATGCCCTTAAAAAAGCAGGCCTGCCCTACCCTGAAATCGGTTTTGATTTCAAGTTTTTCTTTCTGCAGCCCGTAAAACAAGCCCTTAAAATCACCGTTTACCAAACCGGATATTTTCTTCGCCATTTCAAGTTCAACGACCCCTATACCAGTGGTTATGCGGCAGGAGAGCTTACCAAAGGACGCAGCGGTTTTCTCTACCTCATCGAAGGTGATGAATTTTACAACCGCTTTGTCAAATCAAAGCCCGACCCCCTGCTTCTCCTCATCGAGCTCCAGAACCAAATCGACAGGCCTGTTTTGTTTGTACCCAGCGCCATTGTCTTTTCCGCAAAACCGGTACGTTCCACCCCGGATTTCATGGAGATCATCCTTGGAAGCAATGAAAAACCCGGGAAAATCAGACGTCTCATGGCCATTTTCAGAAACCCCGGAAAAATCCGCGTGGAGATTTCCGAACCGGTAAACCTGCAGTGGTTTTTACACAGACCGGAAATCAAAGAGCTTGACCCTGTCTACCAGGCAGGCAGGCTGAGATCCTATCTCAGCGACCTGCTGAACCGCCAGCGGCGAAGTGTCACAGGCCCCCTGCTCAAATCGAGAGAGGAACTCACAGAAGAGATTCTCACCCGGGCACCCCTGCAGACCTTCATGAAAGAGTATGCCGTGGAGAAAGGGAAATCCATTGAACAGGTCCATAAAAAGGCGGCGGCCCATATCCGGGAGATTGCCGCCAACTACAACCTCACCATCATATATGCCATGAAGAAGATTCTGATCTGGGTGTTCAACAACATCTTTGAAGGCCTCGTGGTGGACGAGGACGGCCTGGACAGGATCAAGGAAGAGTCTAAAAAGGCTCCCCTGGTGCTGGTTCCCTGTCACAAGAGCCATCTCGACTACCTGCTGCTCTCCTTTGTCATGTTCAACAACAACATGCCCTGCCCCCACATTGCCGCAGGGAAAAACCTCTCATTCTGGCCCCTGGGTCCCATTTTCAGGGGCGGAGGCGCCTTCTTCCTGAGAAGAACCTTCAAGGGCGCGGTTCTCTACTCGAGAATCTTTGCCGCTTACATTGAAAAACTCCTTGCCGAGGGGTTTAACCTGGAGTTCTTCATCGAGGGCGGAAGGAGCCGGACGGGCAAGCTGCTCTCCCCGAAGCTGGGGTTTCTCTCCATCATCATAAGGGCCTACCGCCAAAAGGCCTGTGAGGACCTGCTCTTTGTACCGGTGTATGTCGGTTATGACAGGGTTCTGGAAGAGGATGCCTATCTACACGAGATCGAAGGCGGAAAAAAAGCGCCTGAAAACATCTCCGGACTTATCAAGGCCAGAAAGGTTCTGAAAAAGAAGTACGGAAAGGTTTATATCAAATTCGGAGAAACCATCTCCCTTGAAGAGTATATCCGGGAGAAGGAGATGGAGCCCTCGACCATGGATGATGCCGATCACAAGGAGCTGTGCAGCAGCATGGGATACAAACTGGTCAACGCCATCAACCACATCTCCATTGTCACCCCCCACGGTATCCTGGCCAGTGCCGTGCTCAACAGCCCCGGCAACCGATTTACAAAAAAAGAGCTCATGGCCAAGGTGGAGTCGTACATGAACATGCTGACCTTTTTCAATGCCGAACTTGCCGACACCCTCACCATCGACTCGGAGCTGGCATTCAACAGCGTGCTTGAGAATTTCATCGCCAGAAAATTCATTGAATTTGCCGATGAAGACGAGGAGGAAATCACCGACACCACCCGGTTTATCCTGAAAGACAACAAGAGACCGGTCCTTGACTATTACAAAAACAACGCCATCTCCTATTTTGTCCAGGCGGCTTACACGGCCATTGCCATCCTCGAAACCGACACCTTCCAGTTTTCATCCCAGAGCCTCTTTGCCACCTACCATTTTCTTGAAAACCTCTTTATTGACGAGTTTTCGTTTAATGAAGAGGTCAGCCAGGAGCACCACATCCAGCAGTGCCTCAAGGCCTTTATGGAAGACGGCATCCTTGTGCCGGCCGACTCCCTGGAGGACAGATACAACATCACCTCCGAGGGGCTGAGGAAGTTGAAGTGCTTTTCAGGACTTTTGAACCCGTTCCTGGAATCCTACAAAACAGCCCTGGCCTATTTTGAAAAATACCCCGAGGAGAAGCACGCTTCCAGGGAACGGGTCAAGAAGATCCAGACCCTTGGCGCCAAGATGTACAAGCGCCAGGAGATCCTCTTGAAAGAGTCCCTCTCCAAGATCAACTACATCAATGCGTGCAATTTTTTCACCGCCAACGGGGTGAAGGGAAGTGATGACAAAGAAACCATTGCAGGGTACAAGGCGATCATCGAAAACCTTTTAACCTTTGCCGCCCATTGACGATGAAAGCGTTGATTCTAGCTGCCGGACTGGGGCAAAGGCTGTTGCCCAGCACAGAGGTGACACCGAAACCTCTGTTCACCCTCGACAACACCCCCATGCTCGAGATCACCATCAACAGGCTGATCGATGCCGGAGTCGATGAAATCCTTGTCAACACCCACCACCTTCACTGGAAGATTGACCTCTTTCTTGACACCATAAAGTTTTCCGTTCCCGTCACAGCGGTTCATGAACCCAAGCGCCTGGAAACCGGAGGGGCCATCCGGAATGTGAAATCCGTCATGGAAGACGGGCCTTTTTTCGTCGTCAACAGTGATGTGGTCTCTGACATCGATTTAAGGGCCGTGTGGGAATTCCATCAACGGGGAACATGGACGGCAACACTTGTGATGCACGATTTACCCCGGTTCAACAAGGTCGAGGTCAATTCCGGGGGATTTGTGCAGAGCTTCGACGCTCCCGGCAGCGGTTCCCCGTTGAACAGCAGCCGGGTACTGGCCTTCACCGGAATCCAGGTGCTCTCACCGGACATTTACGATTTCATGCCTGACAGAAAACACTTTTCGAGCATTGATCTCTACAAAAGGGTTCTGGCCCGGGGCAACCGTTTAAAGGCGTACCTGGTGAAAAACCACTACTGGTGCGACATCGGCACCCCGGACGCCTACATGAACGCAGCGGTTCTTGCGGCTGCCGCCGGGGGATTTCACACCGGCAGTACAAGGAAAATTCGGATTGAAAAACTTGCCGGGGACGGCTCTGACCGCTCCTGGTTCCGGGCTCGGCACAACTGCCGCTCCCTGGTCATTGTTCACCACGGCATCCAGCCTCCCCTTCCCGGGAAGAGCAGCGAGGCAGAGGCCCTTGTCAATATCGGCACCCATCTTTTCAACAAGGGAATCCCGGTTCCCGCCATTAAAAATGTGGACCGGTTTTCCGGCACCGTTGCCATGGCGGACCTGGGGGACACCCACCTTCAGAGGGTCATTGAACAGGAACCCTTTCGCTCCAGCATTGTCAAATGGTATAAAAAAGCGTGTGACCTTGCCGTGGATTTTTCCATCAAGGGCATGGAAGATTTCCATGCCAACTGGACCTGGCAAACCGAAAAGTACTCCAGACAGCTGATCCTTGAACAAGAGTGCCGTTACTTTACCGATGCCTTCCTCAACACATTTCTGCAGTTTGGCATCTCCTTCAGGGAGCTGAAAAAAGAGTTTGAACACATTGCCGACAACGCCCTGGCCAGTGGTTTTTCAGGGTTGATGCACAGGGACATGCAGTCGAGAAACATCATGGTAAAGGAGAACCGGCTTTTTTTCATCGATTTCCAGGGGGCAAGGAGAGGACCGCTGCAGTATGATCTGGCCTCCCTCTTGATCGATCCCTATGCGGCCCTTGCCCATGACGTAAAAGAAGAGATGCTGGCATACACCGCCCACAAAATCGAAACAGGAACCGGGTTTGCAAAAACCGATTTTATCCGGGGGTTTCGGTATTGTGCCGTTGCAAGGAACCTGCAGATACTGGGAGCCTTTGCCCATTTGAGCATTAACCGGAAAAAACTTTTTTTCCGGCAATACATTCCAGGGGCCCTAGAGGAGTTGAAACGGGGACTGGGGTTTCTCGATCCCGGAAAAACAGAGCGGCTCAGTACCATTGTGCATGGAATCCAGCTCCAGGGAACACCGGTCCGGAAAGCCTCCCCGGCGGCTGACCATAATTTGTTGTGAGCACGCTGCTCATGATCGTTTTATATGAAAGTCGTGTAATCCCGGCAGCCGATTCGGGGTATTGCCCTACGCTCATGGAGCCAGGGCTCCTCTTCGAGTCACACAGCCCGTCCATGGGCTGCTCCGAGGTGAGCGGCAGCTGTTTAGAGCATCCATGCTCACAGCTACCGCTCAAAACCGCTACGGGCAAAACCCC
>JAWOGI010000167.1:0-4618 GCA_046496975.1 Desulfobacteraceae bacterium
GACCGGGGAGCGTGGTCCGCCCCGGTGTACTTTGGTTTTAAACACCGCTGCTTCTATTTTTTTTCCAGCCCCAAGGCCAGGCATATTGTGGACTCTCTTCCGGGGTGCCGGGAAGCAGTCTGCCCTGAAAACAGCGGTAAAATACAGAACTGCTTTTCCGTCGGGGTCTCGATTTTTCTTGATGCCGACTCGTTTCAGGGAATAAAGGGGCTTCAGATGGGCGGCACCATCCAAGCCGCAGAAAAAAAAGAGGCCGTTGCCGCAGCTGCCGCCTATGTGAAAAAGTACCGGCTGGCCATGACTGAAAAAAACGCGCTGGGGATTATCATGGAAAAATACCGTGCCTGCTTGTACCGGTTCGTCCCGGAATCGGTCTACTACATGGACAATGCCGCTGGTCTGGGTACCAGAACGAGGGTGACGTTGTGAGACTGAACAGTATGATGGCCTGTGTTGACTTTCTGGAAAACCAGGGGGAGCTTGTCAGGGTGACAGAAGAGGTGGATCCCGATCTTGAAATGGCGGAAATCCACAGACGGGTTTTCAATGCCAAGGGACCGGCCCTCTTTTTCGAGAACATCAAAGGAACCCGGTTCCCGGCGGTATCCAATCTCTTTGGCACTTGGGAGAGGGCGCTGAAGATTTTTGAACCGGAACTCTCCCGGGTTCAGCACCTGGTTCAAATGAAATCCGATTTCTCTTCCTGCCTGAAATCCCCGGTTAAAACCGTCAAGACCGTTCCCTCCCTGGTGAACGCCCTTCCCATGACAGTGAAAAAAGGACCGGTAATGCAGAAGCGGGGGAGAATCGCCGATCTTCCCATGATACGGTGCTGGCCCGGGGACGGGGGGGCCTTCATCCTGCTGCCCCAGGTTTTTTCCCGTGATCCCGAAAGAGAGAGCATTCTCCACTCCAACCTCGGCATGTACCGAATTCAGATCTCCGGCAACGACTACGCTTTCGACCGGGAGATCGGGCTTCACTACCAGATCCACCGGGGCATCGGCGACCACCATGTCAAGGCCATGAACCTCAAAGAGCCGTTAAGGGTGAGCATTTTTGTCGGCGGTCCCCCGGCCCACACCCTTGCCGCTGTCATGCCCCTTCCCGAAGGAATGCCCGAGGTCTCCTTTGCCGGTGCCCTTGCCGGCAGGCGGTTCCGGTATTGCCGGCAGGGGGGACACGTGATTTCAGCGGATGCCGATTTCTGCATCACCGGCACCATCGTACCGGGACGGACAAAAAGGGAAGGCCCCTTTGGCGACCATCTGGGATACTACTCCCTGGAGCACGATTTCCCCTTTCTCCGGGTGGAGTCCCTGTTTTACCGGAAAAATGCCGTGTGGCCCTTTACCGTTGTGGGACGGCCACCCCAGGAGGATTCGGTGCTTGGAAAGCTGATCCATGAGATAACCGCACCGGCGGTTTCTGTGACCATCCCCGGGGTCACCGCCATCCATGCCGTGGATGCCGCCGGAGTCCATCCCCTTCTGCTGGCCAGGGCAAAGGAACGGTATGTTCCCTATGATGCGAAAAAGCCCCGGGAGCTTTTGACCCATGCCAATGCCATCCTCGGTTTCGGGCAGCTCTCCCTGGCCAAATATCTGCTCATATCGGCCCAGGATGACACCCCGAACCTGGATATCAATGACGAGATGGCCTTTTTCATGGATTTTTTTGAGAGGATCGATTTCGCCACGGGTCTCCACTTTCACACCTGCACCACCATGGATACCCTGGACTACTCCTCACAAGGGCTCAACCAGGGATCCAAGGTGGTCATGGCCGCTGCCGGGGAAAAGAAGAGAAAACTCTTGAGAACCGACCTGTCAGGCCTGGTTCTGCAGGAGCCGTTTTCCCGGGGAAAGCTTGCAGCACCGGGAATGGCGGTGCTGCAGGGACCGGGATTTTTGGACTATGACAAGGCGGGCCGGGAGCTGGAGCGTCTGTGCGAAGCCCTTGCCGGTCAGGCCGTGATGAAACAGCTTCCCCTGGTTGTTGTTGTGGATGATTCAGAGCATGCCGCCCGGGATTTTTCTGCCTTTTTATGGACGGCCTTTTCACGGTCCAACCCCTCCCATGATATTTACGGCCTGGAAAGTTTCACAAGGTTCCGGCACTGGGGATGCAGGACCTCCCTGATCATCGATGCAAGGCAAAAGCCCTTCCACGCCCCGCCTCTGGTTGCCGACAAAGCGGTGGTCCAACGGGTAAAACGGCTTGGAGTGAAGAATGGTTCCCTGTCCGGGATCATCTGATGGGATTTGCCTCTCCGGGGAGAAAAGCTTTTTTATCCGGCCCGGGTGGGCAGTTTTATGATGACACTGGTGCCCTGGCCAGGGCAGCTCTCGATCTCAATGGTTCCGTCGTGTGCCCGGACAATTTTTTCAGCGAAGAAAAGGCCAAGACCCGGCACGTTGCGTTTCCCGTATGAGACATAGGGCTGGAAAATTCTGTCCATGTGTTCCTGAAATATTCCCTGGCCCGTGTCATTGATGTCGATGGTTAGAACATCGTCCTCTTTGATGGTGGAAACCGATATGATTCCCGACGGGCCAACGGCGTGGCAGGCATTCTTTATAATGGCAGAAAACACCGCCAGCATGCTTTTAGGTGCCGCCGCCGCCATCCTTGAATCGGCAGAAAAACTGGTGTGAATATCCACGGTTCTGCTGCAATGGTTTGTTTCTCTTTTCACGGCCTTGCTGATCAGAGTGTTGAGCTCTACCGGTTCTCTGTTTTCGTTGACCAGGGTTAGAAAATGTTTCAGGTTGGACACTGTTTCGGATATCTGGTTCATCTCTTCCAGGGAATCGTCGATAATACCCGGGCAGGTTCTAAGGGTGGTGTCAAGATCCATGCCGGTTTTTATCTCATTGATCTGACTGATGGTTCTGGCTGTGTTTTTCGAGAAGGTGTCTGCATTGCTGTGTACTGCTGCCAGCATAATTTCGTATTGCTCAATGAGTCTTGTGATCTCCTGCCGGTATCGCTGAATTGCCGCCAGATTCTCTGTTACCCTGTCAACGGGTTTTTCCAGGTGACCGGCTGCTTGTGAAGCCATCTGACCAACACCGGAAAGATCTTCTGCCTGTTTGAGTTTCTTTTGAAGGGCTTCAAGGGTTTCAAGGGATTCCTTCAGGCGGTGGGATTTGTCTTCGATCATCCGTTCCAGGCTTTTGTTGTATTTTTCCAGGTTGGCCTCGGCAACAATCCGCCTTGCCACCTCCTGGCTCAGGCGGATGTTCTTGTCTGCAATTTCATCCTGTCGCTTTTCAAGGTCCTGGAGATGGATGTACGAGCGGATGGCCGTGGTAACGGTTGTAAAGAGTTTTTGACTGGTAAGTTCGGTTTTTTCCTTGTAGTCGTTGATATCGTAGTCAAGGATCACCCTCTTTTCAGGCGCCTTTCCCGGCTGCCCGGTCCTGAGGATGATTCTCAAATTGCCGTTTTTCAGCTCTTCCCTGATGTATTTTGCCACATCAAGGCCGGCATGGGAGCTTTCCATGACAACATCGAGGATCATGCATGCCGCATCGGGGTGTTGCCGAATGAGCTGCTTTGCCTCTTTTCCGGAATATCCCGAGATAAATTCGAGAAAACACCCCTGGTAGGTGTAGTCGGAGAGGACAAGTTTTGTCATGGTATGGATCTCGTCTTCATCATCAATGATGAGAAGTTTCCATTTTTTTAAATGTTCATGGGTCCCGCCGGATTCGCTGGCAAAGAGAATATCATCGTCGCTGGTCTGTTTGTCTTCTGTTTTCGGCATGAGATACCCCCTGTTAAAAATTTTCAGGAACAGAGCTGAATCAGCATATTTTTCTGGCTGCAGTTGAAGAATATGGAATTCCTTCGGGGATGTCAAAGATCTTTTGATTTTTTTTGTATGAAAGCCTGACCCCACCCCAAGGTTGGCCGATGTTATGACCAAGCCCTGTACTTAGTTATCAGCTTTCAGTAAACAATTACAAATTTTCCCTGCTGGTTACTGACGGTTGATGGCTTTTGCGCCGTTAAGGTTTATACTTGACTTACCTGGCAGTGTAAAATAGTATGAATTAAGGTCGGTCGGTCGGTCGGTCGCTCGCTCGCTCGGTTGATTTATTTATTTCCGATGGCCGAAGGTGGAAAATGTCAACTACCCTTGCGGTGGAATGAAATGATGCGCAAATCTGGTTGCGATTTTAATTATTTTAGGGAGGAGCTGTCATGTATGAAATTATTGCAAATCCAAAGGACTACAACCTGGACAACCTTATCGAAGGAACGGGAAACGCCAAAATTGAATTTTCAAGCGAAGAGCGGGAAAAGTGGGCCAGCGAGATAAACAGTTTCAGCGAAAAAATCATCCGGTTTGGCGAAAAGTCCCAGGAACTGGCCAAGCTCTTTTCCGGGTCAGAGCCCATCTCCACAACTCCTGCTTCCATTAAAACACTCAAGATTCAATTGTTTACAATCAACGATGCCCTTTCCAAGGCAATGGAAATTGCAGAAAAGCTTGAATCGGATATCGTTCCCAAATAGCGAAAGTGGGGTCAGGCCTGCCTTATTGTCATTATCTACCCTATCCAGTATAATACCAAAAACGCCATAGATAATGACAATAAGGCAGGCC